>CAZWRA010000078.1:0-1531 GCA_964635995.1 uncultured Candidatus Saccharibacteria bacterium | reverse complement strand
TCTGTTTAGAGATTCTTTACTTTTTTCTTCTCCAAATACTTTTATCATATCTTTGTTAAGTATTTCAATGTACTCATTTTCGGTCTTTGGCTTTTTAATCTTTACTGTTTCTTTTATCTTCTCTATCTTTTGTATTTCTCTTTGCAATTGAGTCTCCACGTTTCCATTGTCGTTATTCGGATTTTCTCTGTTTCTGTTATCTCTCTGTTTTTCTTGTAACTTTTCTTTCATATTTTCCAATCTTTTCTCATCAGCTTTCTTTTCATATTCCATTGCAGTTTCAATATTTGTTATGATTTTTTTTCTGTCTTCAATCGAAAATTTCTTTTCGCTATAGTCATCTCTTATTTTATTCAGTTCTACCTTTCTGGAAAATAATATTGAATCATTAAGTTCCTTCATCATATCATTTTCACTGAATGTGTTTGCTCCTCCTGAACCCATCAATAGCTGTGTTGCAGCATAGTCCCAGCTTGCTATCAGTCCGAGCATATTATATTGATTGTTCTGCATTATATAGAGAAATCCTTCAAGCGCACTGCTGTATTGTCCCAGTTTAACCTTGCTTTTCTGTATATAATAGAAAAGACGTTTCAGAAGTTCGGGTTTCCCCTGATTATTCAGTATTGCAGTCTCAAAGAACATCTTTGTTTGTTGAATTTTTTCCATAGATGTATCCTGCTGTGATACGCAGTAAAATAATAATCCGGGTGTATTTAAAGCAAATAAGCTGTCGTTATATGTATTTAGCATTTGTTTTATTTTTGGCTCTGCATATTGAAATTCTCTCTTCCTTATTAATATTAAAATTGTATCTTTAAGTGATTTATAAGTTACTACTTCTGCTTTATTGCTATTTTCTGATAATAGATTAGTATTCTTATCTTTTTTAGATGCTCCTTCGCCTTCAGTATTTAAATATAGTGTATCAAGATAACCGTCGTTTTGAGTTATTACCTCATAATCTTCGGGCAGTTCTTCGCCGCAGTCATATTCTTCAAAGTTAATATTAGCAGTATCTCCGCCATATCCTATGGTTATGTTATGTATTGCCGAGTTATTAATGCCATTAACTTTAAAACAGTTTCTTCTTGCATTAATCACTTCCTGAAGTATATCTTCAGGAAAATAACCTGTCCAATGCAAAGGTGATATTGATGATTGTATATCAAATATATTATGCCCATTATCAACATTAAAATATGAATTTGCTAACTTAATACTGTTGGAATTATTACCTGTAAGAATTATTTCATTATAGCCACCCGTAAAATAGGAACCCGCACTTCCTATTTGAATTCCATCGTTATACCCCTCAATTCCAACTGCGTTTTCTAAATTTGAAATTATATAATTATTAAATATATCAGTTGATGAAGTAATCAATTTAATTCCTTTTACATAATTTGAAATTGAATTATTCTTAATTTCTCCACCTGATACGTTTATTAAAGAAATTGCTTCCAATGAACTTGTAGTTGTTAAATCCTGAAAAATCTTCACTGTTCTGGTCAAATTGTATCTTTACGTT
>CAZWRA010000077.1:0-1617 GCA_964635995.1 uncultured Candidatus Saccharibacteria bacterium | reverse complement strand
GGTTCAACTTAAGAAAATTAAACAGTAGCTTTCAAGTTTTGGTGTTCAGATTGAAGAATATGGAGGAGATGTTATGTGTTTTGAAATTTCTGCTAAAAATAAAATTGGACTTGATGAAGTATTAGAAGGAATTGAACTTATGGCTGAAGTAAATGAACTAAAACCACACGAGCCAAAAGAAAATGTTGTTGCAGAAGCATTCGTTATGGAATCAAGCTTAGATAAAAATGTTGGTTACAGTGCACTCGCAATTCTTAAATCTGGAAATTTAAACGAGAGACTAGTTGGCGCTACTAAAGATTCTATCTTTAATGTAAGAGCATATCTAAATGAAGCAGGAAAACAAGTTAATGAAGTAAACGAATCTCAACCGTTTACTGTTATTGGACTTAAAGATGATCTTCCAACAGGAGAAATTATTAATTTTGTAAAAGATGAAAAGACAGCAAAGCTTATTCAAGATAATTTAAAAGCAGGGGTAATTAGCGAAGATGAACCTGAGACTTTAGAAATGGATGCTGAATCACTTTTTGCAAGATTACTAATGGAAAAACAGGAAAAGAGCGAAGGGGTTCAACAAAAGGAATTAAATATTGTTCTAAGAGCCTCTACACAAGGAACATTAGAAGCTGTTAGAGAGGAAGTAGAAAAATTAGAAACAGAGGAATCGAAAGTAAAAGTTCTACAAAGCGGAACAGGACCTGTTAGTGAAGATGATTTAAATATGGCAAAAGTTGCTCATGGAATTGTTATTAGTTTCCAGGTAGACGTTCCAACTCCCATCATGTCTAACGCAAGAAGAAATAAAGTTCTAGTTCGACATTACGAAATAATCTATGAACTTATCGATGAAATAGCAGAAGTATTAGACTCGATGGATCAGCCAAGAGAGGAAGAAATTGAAATCGCAACAGCAGAAGTTTTAAAAATCTTTACACTTTCAAATGGAGATCAAGTAGCTGGAAGTAAAGTTACTGATGGAAAATTCATTAAAGGATACCAAGTTAAAGCTGTTAGAGGCGAAGAAATTATTGGAACTTCAAAAGCAACCTCAATTAGACAAGGAAAAAATGAAGTTAAAGAAGTAAAGAAGGGTAGTGAGTGTGGGTTTCTTCTTAAGCCAACTATTGAAGAATTAGAAGAAGGTGACAAGATTGTTGCCTTTAGGATTGAGAAGTATTAGAAATTAAAATCTCCTTGTTCAATTTTATTAAGCTCTTCAGCAGTAAGAGATACAATAGGCCTTATGAAAAAGTGTTTAGAACTTGGCCTTTTCGTATGAGAGAGATATGCTTCAAACTCTTTAGTTAATTTATTTTTCCCACGTCCTATTTGTAAAACATGCACAAATTCATGCAACAAAGTCTGCACATCATATTCATCAAGATCTAATCCTCTAATAAAAATATATTTTTCACCTTCAAACTCTACTGCAACTCCTCCTGCTATCTCAATGGATGGATGGTGTTAACTTTCTGGAATTAAAGATTTGTATTTACTTAAATCATGAAGAATATCAGAGGCGGGTGTAATGGGATATGAACCCAGAAACAAAGACAAACCACTTTTTTGCGATGCGGCAATCAACCCATAAGCCAATGCCTGGTTGCCCATAAT
>CAZWRA010000076.1:0-1665 GCA_964635995.1 uncultured Candidatus Saccharibacteria bacterium | reverse complement strand
AAATCTTACTTAGATTTTGCCAAAAACAGTTCACCTTAATCAGGACTTGACAAGGTACCAATTGTAGATGATGTATGGCTTGGAAAAAGGACAGAGAGAGAATCGTATATAGAGGATAATTTTATAAATGAATCATAACTCTAAATTATTTTAATATAAATTAAACATGATCAATCAAACATCAGTTCAGAATGTACAAAATGCAAATTTCTCAACAAAATTTATCAAACCACTTTACGATTCATATTCTTTTAGCAATATAATAGGGACAATTGAATATATTTTAACTGGTAAATCAGATAAACGGTTGCCTCTAGATGTTCTTGACTCTCTGGGAACTGACTTTGATAAAGTTGTACTACTTTTTGTTGATGCACTCGGATGGCGGTTTATAGAACCAAGACTTCAAACTTCAAATGTAGTAAAGAAACTTGAAAATAAGGGGGTTCTATCAAAATTAACATCCATATTTCCTTCAACTACATCCGCTGCTGTTCCAGTTATGAATATTGGCAAGGAACCGCTAGAAACTGAACTAATCGAATGGAGGCAATACAATGATAAAGTAGATGATATTATAATGCCTATTAAATTTAAGCATGGTTACAATAGAAGGATAGATTTAAAAGGTACATTTGATTTGCAACCTGAAGATATATATCCTACAGAAAATATTTATCATAAATTAATCTCTCAAGGAGTTAAGTCAACAACATTTATGGGTGACTCATATGCAGATTCGGAATTTAATAAGGCTCTTATGAATGGAGCTGAAATGTTTCCATATTTTACACTCGATGAAGCACTATATGCTCTTTCGGAAAAGGTTATTAATACTAAGAGTGAGAAGCATTTTATGCACCTTTATGTCAATTACATAGATGACATTGCTCATAAATACGGTGCTGGATCTCCTGAACTAGACATCCAAATCGATAATGTATTAAGGCTTATCGATGAATTACTTTTACAAAAAACAGAAGGAAAAGCAGGTAAAACATTATTATTAATTACAGCCGATCATGGACATGATGTATTTGATCCTGAAGAAACTTTTTATATCAATAAAGTAATTCCAGATTTTGAAAAATATTTAAGGAGAAACTCAAGGAATGAACTAATCCTACCTTCAGGTTCAGCTAAGGATGTATTTTTACACATAAATCCTGAGTTTTTGGGCGAAGCAAAAAATGTGCTTGAAAAGTCATTGAATGGAATAGGTGAAGTTTATCTAAGTAAGGACTTACTAGATCAAGGATTTTTTGGTATTGCAAAACCTAGTGAGAAATTTATGAAAATCATAGGAGATTTAGTTTTATTACCATATTCAGGACAATCCATTTGGTGGTATCAAGGCGAAAAATATTTAAAAACCTCAAAAGGACAACATGGAGGTTTAAGCAGGTATGAAATGGAAATACCATTATTTGCTTATCCCCTGTAAATTAAGAGGCAGGTACTCAGTAAAGTATAGTAAAATGTGATTAATAAACAACTTAGCTAAAAGTACAAGCAAATTGTGAATTTTTAAGTGAAAAGCTCATCTCTGAAAACAATTGTAGGAAGGACTTTATAGCCTCGAATAAGGTGTTCGACATTTCACTACGTAGGGTCACCATCGTAGTTTTTGCCATTTTTTGGCTCTGTAAATCTTCTATAAACTCG
>CAZWRA010000075.1:0-1675 GCA_964635995.1 uncultured Candidatus Saccharibacteria bacterium | reverse complement strand
TTTGACCATAAAGAATGATACGATATTTATCGTTTCTTCTGGTCAAGACCCTAATGAATTATACGCACCCATTTGATCTAAGGAAATTAAGAGAACTTATTGGAGATGACGTGTTAATAATTTATGATGCAAGTCATACTATTGGCTTAATGCTTGGTGGTGAATTCCAATCACCTCTAACGGAAGGAGCAGATATTATTTGTGCCAATACACACAAGACTCTTCCTGGTCCACATAAGGGATTAATCGCATATAAAAGAAAAGAGCTTGGAGAGAAAGTTAATGATATTTTAGCTGGGAAATTTTATTCATCCGTTCAAACTAACAATTTAATTGCACTAGCAATAACATTATTGGAGATGAAATTCTTTGGAAAAGAATATGCTCAACAGATCATATCTAATTCACTTATAATTTCTAGGGCTTTTGAATCTATGGGTTATACAGTTAGAAAAAATCATGAAGGTGAGTTTACTAGAAATCACCAAGTACATATATTCCTTGATGATAAAGGAGATAGAAAAAAACTTTATCAAAATTTAATCGACAATAATATTTCCACTAACTTCAACTCAATGTCGGATAAAAAGATATTTATGCGATTAGGTACACAAGAAATTACAAGACGTGGTATGAGTGAAAAGGAAATGATTGATATTGCAGAAATTGTAGATAATGCTTCTAAAGGTGATGATGTTAAGAATCTAGTGGAGAAACTTAATAAACAATTTCAAACTATTAAATTTTCTTTTGATAATTAAATACTATGACACCAAATATCAATTTAATAATGGTTACTTGGAATGCTTTGGAATATACAAAGCTGACCGTAGAGAGCTTATTAGAAACAACAAAAGATCTCGACTATATTCTTACAATTATTGATAATAATTCTTCCGATGGAACACAAGAATATTTAAAGGAATTAGAAGGAGAAAATAAATTCAAAAATTTGAAAATTCTTTTAAACATAGAGAATTTAGGGTATGGAGGGGCAATATTACAAGGTAGCCAATTATTTAATACAAAATATGTGTGTGCTTTAAATAATGATTTATTATTTACTGATGGTTGGTTGAAAGTAATGATTAATGAAATGGAAGCAAACCCTAAACTTGGGTTGCTAGGTCCACTTAGACCCGCTCCATTCTGTCTACATCCTTATTCAGAATTTGATACAAATATTGTAATTGAATCAATCAGTAATGATTTGTCGATTAAAGATGAATTGAATAAATTTACAATGAATAAGGATTTTAGAACATTTACAAAGGATCTTTTAAATAAAAATGAAAATGATATTAAATATTTTTCTGGTCCACCAATTCACATAGTTGGTTGTTGTTTTTTAATAAATACTGAAATAGCTAATAAGGTTGGAGGTGCTATTGATCCGCAATTCCCACTAGGTTGTGAAGATACGGATCTTTCATGGAGAATCTCAAATGGTGGCTATGACATTGCTGTAACTTCTAAAACTTATGTTCATCATTTCAAACATAAAAGTTTCGATAAACGATTTGATAATAAGAAAGAGGAGAGAATAGAAATGTATAAGCAGATAAACAAAAAGTTTTATGCTAAATGGAAGAAAGTTATACATGCTTTTATCAATAAGGAAATTCAAACAGGCAAGAATGTTGTAGATCTTATGAGTAATGAAAACAACTATGAT
>CAZWRA010000074.1:0-1683 GCA_964635995.1 uncultured Candidatus Saccharibacteria bacterium | reverse complement strand
GTATATGAAACATGATTGTTTGTGTTCTGAATTGTAAATTCATGAGTATATGGTCCACTTCCAGAAGTAACTGGAGCTTTACCGAAAATCATTACAAGAATTTTTCCGATAAACTCTTTAGTTAGTCTTAGATTAACTTTACCACTTGAATGCCTCTTGACAACATCAGAGTCTAGTGTTTGCTCTATTCTACCTAATCCAGGTTCATCTTTAACTTTTTCTACTACAGGTTTGAAATCAAAATTCAAGTGAGGTTGAAAATCCCCTGCTGATGTGCTAACAGGAGTACCGATTGTAGTTTCCTTGGAAAATGCAATCTCTTTTTTAGCACCTACATAAGCTGTTTTAGCCATAGTTTGCAATTAATAAATATTATTCATAAATATTGACAATTTCACCAAGTTCAGAAATAAAGAACTTGCCTTTGTACACTTTATCACTTTCTTCAAGCTTTTGCTTCTTTTCTTCAGTTGATTCAATCTCTTTAACTTGAGTATCTTCTTTCTTAATCTCTTCAGTTTCCTCAATTGCTGGTGACTTCTTTTTGATCATAATTTTGAAATAACTTCTGATACCTTTAGTCTAACTGTTCGCATTAGCAAATTCAAGTCCTCTTCATCTTCATCATTAAACTCATAGTTGTAAGTAAAATTTTGTTGATTAGAGAACCAAGTATTTATTGTTGAATTTTTAATCATATAGCTTCTTAGAAAATCAAAAGCTTCTCTAATTCTTTTCTTACCTTCACTTTTTTGATCTCTTTGAATTTCTTGCTCAGATTTGTTTGTAGTAATTACTTCAATATTTTTATAATTAACTACAATAGTTATTCCGATTGTATGTTCAAAATCAGAAGTTACATTCTCAGCATTGCTTGCAAGTCCAGGCAAATCTTCAACAAAGAAATAAGGATATCCAGCATCTTCGCTTAATACTCTGTGATTAAAACCATCTTTAAATGAAGTTGTTCCAGTTCCACTAAGCGAAGTCCAGCTCTTGGTTTTAAGATCAGTCACAATCGTTTCTATTACTTGAGATATATTCATTTTATTTGATATAAAGTTTAAAAAATTCCCTTGTATAAACAGGCATCTTAGTTTTAATTCTATTCCAAGATTGACTAATTAATCTTGGTTGACCCTTGCTATATTTATTAGTTCCGAACTTTGCTATCTTTCTTGAAATTGTAAAAGCCGCTTTCTTCGGCATACCTCTTTTCATCGCCCAAAGCTCTAATGCTCTAAATGGGGGTACTTTGCCCGGCTTTCTACCAGTTTCCATAGATAACTTGAAGTAAGGTAGCTTAGAGCCTGTTTCTGCTCTATTCTCAGATATCTTACTCTCAATTGATCTTGATCTAGTTCCTGTAGCACTTTCTTTGTCTGATTGTCTAATTAATTCATTCTCCATTTCAATAGAGACGTATTTAAGATAGTTCTTTTTTGCTACAGCATCATTTTGAACCTTCTCAATAAAACCGTTCCATTTTGATAGATCAATGTCAAAATTACCCCTACTCATACAGGTTTTAGGTTTAATTTATATTTTTTAAATAATCTTAAATATTTGGGTCTATTTATTACTTGATATTTCTGGTTAGTTCCTTGAATCTTTATAATAGAGCTTTCAATAACTTCTGAGGCTTTTGAACCACTGATATTTGCTCTATATTCACCTAATTGT
>CAZWRA010000073.1:0-1719 GCA_964635995.1 uncultured Candidatus Saccharibacteria bacterium | reverse complement strand
GAGAATGTTGCTCTTTCTTTTGTTAGACCTCTAGGTCCTCCTGCTGTTACTTTTCTCTTTACTTCAAGCTCTGATAAAATATTTTCCTGATCCATGTATCTCATTAATGCAGAACTTCCGAAGAACTGATTAATTGCAGCGATTACAGGCTTTGTATTTACAAGCATTGCTGGAGTTACTTTCTCATCAGTAGAGTATGTACTCATTCTGTCTCGAATGTTTTTCTCCATAATTAGCATTCCAACTCTAATTTTTTCGCTTACAATTTCGTTAATACCTCGAACTCTTCTATTTCCAAGACTGTCGATATCATCCATTGGTCTTGAACCATTATTAAGTTCCATCATTGCCTTTACTATCTCTACTAAATCTCTTTTCTTTAGAAGATGGTCATTTAGCGTAATATCCTCATTTATTGCAAGTTTTTGGTTTAATTTGTATCGACCGATCTTTCCTAAATAGAATCTTCTCTTATTAAAGAACATGTTATCTATGAATGTTCTAGCGTTTTCTAATGTAATTGAATCTTCTGGTCTTAATTTTCTATAAATTTCAATTAAAGCTTCTTCCGTACTTTTTGTAGGATCTTTTCTTAATGTATTTTCTAAATATTTAGTTTCTCCTGTATCTGAACTTTCTAGTATTTTCTTTAATTCCTCGTCAGATCCATATCCCATTGCTCGAAGTAGAGTAGTTAGAAGAACTCTAGGTCTTTTTTCTAATAACTTTACACTCATTACACCGTATTTGTTCATTTCAAACTCATACCACTTTCCTCTGTTAGGCATAAGTTTAACTGAATAGATTTTCTTAGCAGGAGATGAAGCTTTAGCTTCTGAGAATAAAATACCCTCACTTCTTATAATCTGGAAAACAACAACTCTTTCATTACCGTTAACCATAAATGACGCTCTATTACTCATTAGTGGCATGTCACAAAGGAAAATCTTTTGTTTTTTAATTTCACCAGTTCTTTTATTTACTAATTTCACAGTTACAAACACTGGTGCATCATGGGTTAACCCAAGGTTATGTGCTTCTCTAAAGCCCAATTTTGCATCTTCCCAGTTAACATCCTCAAATGATAAAGACCAACTTGATCCTGTGTAATCTTCGATTGGATTAATTTCATCGAATAGTTCTTCGAAACCATTCTCAATAAATTCTCTGAAGAATTTCTTCTGTGCCTCTAACAGATCTACATCCATTAGCTCTACAGGCTTTTCAGTGAGTACGAGTCTTTTTTTTGGAGTCATAGACGTATGTACTAAAAATGTATTTTACTAAAACGCGAAAATCGCACTCCATGAGTACGTTCTATTCAATTTATTATGATTTAGAGATGTTTTCTCGCATTTGATACCGGTTTGTTAGCTTTGAGATTCTAGCAAAGTGTGAGGAAATAGTAAAGGGTTTTACCCTAAATGTCAAGCTGGTTATTTATTCTAACGTCACCCTGAACTTATTTCAGGATCTTAACAACTGAGATGCTGAAACAAATTCAGCATGACGAGTTCGGCATTAAGACTTATCTTCTACCTTCTTCTCTACATTTTTTACAGCTTCTTTTACTTCTTCTTTAACCTCTTCCGCTTTTACATCCATGTCTTCAGTTTTAGACTCAGTCTTTGAAGCAGCCTTTTTAATAGATTCTGCTGCACTCTAAACGCCAGTCTGAGCAGATTTTACAGCTTTTTGAACAATTTCCTTACTCTTTTT
>CAZWRA010000072.1:0-1793 GCA_964635995.1 uncultured Candidatus Saccharibacteria bacterium | reverse complement strand
TTAATGCCGCTTATGATTGTGCTGATTTAAGGAGGCCTATTATCCAAGCTGGTATTTTTGAAAGCCCAACAAATTTAGTAAATCAAGTCCGAATACCTCGTCGAGTTATAGAAGCGTTCAGGAATAAAACTGGATTTGAAAGTAGTTATTATTTGAGAGATAGCAGTGGAGTTCTTGTTCCCGTAGATACTTTTTTTAATCAATCAAGGATGTACATAATAGAAGATTCATTATTATTATACGCCGAAATAACAAAAATTGAATATAGAATGTGGAATTATTATCAAGCCATAACATACTTAGACGCGGGATATACTGCTTTGCACCTAGGAGTTGTTGGTGAATGGACTAATATAGATAGACAATCGAATGGATATGACATTACTTCAGAATATCTTGAGATGATAAGGGATTATGCTGACTCGATTGGTTCTTTTGTAATAATAAATGCAGAAAATCCAGCGAATAATTATAGTACTCCTTCAGCTTCTTATGATTTAAAATATAATGGTGAATTACTTTTTGATTTTGACGGGAGAGCAATGAGACCAAGAGAGATAACCAGTCCTCGCAATGTTGGAGATTTTAATTGTAATACTCCTTATGATTCAGGGATTTCTTTACCAACGACGTGCGATACATTAAAAGCATTAATTGATACTTGTGTAATATTTACATTAGGAATAAATGCAAGCGGTACCAGCCCTCTTGGATGTAATTATGATCAGGTTCCATATTTCATTTACTTTGATTTTGGTGCTGGTATTCCAGATTTTGATAATACATTAAAACCGGCCACACCCGGAGTTGCAAGTTATTTTAACACTACTTCTACTCACGATGATGATACAACAGGGACTTGGGGTTTTGATGATGCCAGGTGGTTCGGTAGAGAAATTGATGCTGATTGTCGTGCAGATTGGTGGGAGTATTTTTATCCAAAGGTAAGAGCTTTCCATGAGAGTCAAAGTTTTTTACAAGCCCCAGGAATATTAATTATAAAAACACCTGACGATGGTGATTGCGACATTCCTCCGGTTTGTGAAGGTAGATACATGATGGTAGATGAGCCTGGCTTTGTCGCTGTTATTGATGCCCTTTGGACAGTCAAAACACCATATATTTCAAAACAAGTGAATTCATGTGTAACATTGACTACTTGTATAGAAAATTTTTCATTTTATGATGGTTATTTTGATAGTTACATATTTACAGTTGGTAATCAAGATGCTACTTCTATTTATACCTGGCATATAAAAAAACCGAATGGACAGTGGTTAGAGTGGACTTATGGAACTACAAGGGAGTTTATTCCCACTGAAAGTGGTACTTATATTGTTTATTTAAGACAAGATAATCTTGGATTAGCTCCCTCAAATTATGGCTCATATACAGTTACAGATACTATCAACGTGCAAGTGTCTCCTGCTTGTTGTAATATAGAGGAAAACTTAGTTTCTCCAGAAGAAGAAAATGCTCAGAAGGAAGATTTAGAAACTTCAGGCAATATCAGAATTTCAGGAGCTGATAATGCAGGAAATTCAATAGTGCGGATCTATCCTAATCCCACAAAGAGAATGGTAAGGATTGAATGCACAATTTCCAAATCTGGAGAAACCAAAATCGAGTTATTGAACAGCTTAGGTCAGACAGTAAAAATAGTTAAAAATGAAGAAACGTTTTATCCTGGAGACTACACAGCAGAGGTAGATTTAAAAAACCTGCCAGGTGGTGTTTATATGATTCGAATAACTTTGGGTGGGGAAATATTTTCCTATAAAGTTGTAAAAGAA
>CAZWRA010000071.1:0-2027 GCA_964635995.1 uncultured Candidatus Saccharibacteria bacterium | reverse complement strand
GCAATGTAATCTACTCCATAGATAAAAGGCCTCCATACCAACCAGACGAAAGAGGGAGAGATTTTTATTACGAAAATAACTCTACTAAAAGAATGTATACGCTATTAAGTAAAATATCTTCAAAACAGATAGACAAACTAATTTGTATTGATAAAAGTACTTGGGAAATAAAGGCACCTGAAATCAAGCATGACCTAGATCTTTGCTTCATTGATGGAGAGCATACCAATAAAGCAGCTTTAAGCGATTTTAAATTTTGCTTAAAACATCTTAATAGGGAGGGTGTAATTATATTTCATGATGCTAATATTGTATTTGAGGGAATTCAGAAGGCAATAAAATATTTAGAAAAAAAAGAGCTAAGATTTCAAGCTTTTGTTTTACCAGACAGTCTATTTATAATATCATTCAATAGCAAAATCACTCAAGATTCTTTAGTTATCAATAAAATTATTGAGAACTATAAGGCATATTTATTTGGATTGGAAACATTGGTTCCCTATAGAGAGTTTGCGAAAAAAAAGGGATTTTCTATTTAGTTCATTGGGCATTACCTTTACTTGTTTAATATGGACTAGTGGTATAAATTGATAATATATGAACCAATCCAACATACAACTTCATTTTCTTCAAACTGAAATAATCAAAAAATTGAGCATGTCCGCAAGGCTTAAGTTCAATCAACTTCTGTTAGAAAATCTGGAAAGCGTTCATATGAATTATCACTTGCAGAAGTTAAAGTCTTTCGGTCTAGTCAAAAAGGAATATGAGTTCTACAGCCTGACAAACCTTGGCAAAGACTACACAAACAGAATGGATGATGTAGTCAAAGATATTGAAAGGCAACCTAAAACCTCAATATTGATAAATGGAGCAAGAAAAAGGGAGAACGGTGAGATTGAGTTTTTGCTTACAAGAAGACTCAAACATCCATTCTTTGGTAAAGTTGCAGAGCTAACAGGTAAGATTAGATTTGGAGAAACTTTTGAAGAAGCCGCGAGAAGGGAACTATTTGAAGAGACAGGACTAACAGCTAAAAATTTTATTTTGGAAAAGATAGGTCACATATTACGACAGGATAAAGAGGGTAATGTTTTGCAGGATGTGATATTTTACGAATTTTTTGTTACAGACTTTGAAGGAGTATTTATTGAGAAGCTACCTTATCAGGAAAACTTTTGGATGACAGAAGAAGAATTTAATAAACTGGATCCTTCAGAAATTTTAACAGGAACAAAAATAGTTTCTAGATATGAACCTAAAAAACTTGAAGTCAAGGAATATCATACAGAGGAATACGGATATTAATATGAAACACATTGTAAATTTTTTATTTGAAGTCGGTAGTCTAAAAAAGATTGTAAGATCCCATAGGCAGTCTTTTCTAACAGATGATCTATCAGATAACATTGGATCTCACTCTCACAGAGTTTCAGCAATTGGATATTTTTTGGCTAAATCTGAAGGTGCAAACATAGAAAAAGTTTTAACCATGTGTATTTTTCATGATGTAGGTGAATCTAGAAGTGGAGATCAAAACTGGGTTCATAAAAAATATGTAAAAGTTTTTGAGGATGAAATCTTATACGACCAACTAAATGAAATTACTCGAGATAATGGGTTATTCAAAACAATGACTGAATATGCAGAGCGAGAAAGTGCAGAATCAAAAATAGCCAAAGATGCAGATAAATTAGATCAGTATCTATTGGTTAAAGAATATATAATGAGGGGAAATAAAGAAGCTGAGAATTGGATTAAGAAGAAAAGTCCTGATGATCTATATTGCCAGACTGCAAAAGATTTGTTTCTACAAATATTAGAAACTAATCCTGCTGATTGGTGGAAGAATTTATATACTGAAAAACGAAGATAACAGAAATGTCTCAAAATATTGAAACGAAAGCAAAAATCACAGATATCTTAAGATTTCACATCTTACTCGAAAATCTAGGTGCTACATTTACATCAGAAATGATTCAAGAAGATACTTACTTCAATACCCAAACTAGCAAAAGATTAAAGCT
>CAZWRA010000070.1:0-2033 GCA_964635995.1 uncultured Candidatus Saccharibacteria bacterium | reverse complement strand
AAACAGGTGATCCAGGCATCGGTAAGACCACACTTGCAGAGAATCTATGTCTATACTACGTTGCAAAGGGCTATCAGTTTGTTTCAATACAAGAGAACTTAAGTGAGGCAGAAAATGTTTTTGAGCAAGATAAAAAGCAACTATTCTATTATGATGATTTTTTAGGAACTACTTATCTGGAAGGACTTGAAAATAAGAAGGATTCACATATTGTAAAATTTATCGAGAGAGTGAAAAATGCTAAAGATAAATTGTTCATATTAACATCTAGAACAAATATTCTATTAGCAGGAGTTACATACAGCAGTATTTTCATAACAAGTAAGATTCAGAAATCAGAATATTTATTAAAAATTTCTGATCTTTCCGAAGAAGATAAAGCTAAAATTCTGTATAACCATATCTGGTTTAGTAATTTGGACGTAAGTTTCATAGATGAAATTTATAAAGATAAAAGATATAAGGATATCATTAGACATAAAAATTTCAATCCCAGAATTATCCAATTTATAACTGATACAGATAAGATTATTAATACCTCTACTTCGGAATATTGGAGCTATATAGAGAATACATTAAAGAATCCAAAGGATGTATGGAATGATCCATTTAAAAATCAGGTAAATTCTTTTGTTAGAAATCTTGTATTCTTAACTGTTTTTAATCATGGATCAATTTCTGAGGTGGAACTTAAGGAATCATATCGAACTTTAAATAAGCTTGAAATATTAAAAAATAATTCCAATTCTGAGAAAGATTTTGAATCTATGTCTCAGATAGCTGTAAAAACATTCCTAAATCGTTTGATTCATAATGGATCTATAACTTATGCACCATTTAACCCATCAGTAATTGATTATATTATTGCAGAATATATTAATGATACCGATTTAGTAATTAATATAATGAAAGCCTTGTCATCTAAGACTTCAACAAAATATTTGAAATCCTTGATAGCAGCAGGAAAAATTAGTGAGAAAGAAGTAAGTAGAATTATGAAGTCACTGGGTGAATATGTTTTGCAAAATCTTGTAGACATTGATTATAAAATACAAATATTATCTTGGTGTTTTAGAGATTTGCCTGATTATAGATCAGATATTGTTAAATTTTTAACAGATACAATAGCTGAGCATAGAGAACCAATATATCTTAGTGATTTTATAGCCCTTGTAGAGGAATTTATAGATGATTTAGATGTTAACGATATCACCGACTTCGTTAGTATGGTTGCCAGTGAAAAATCTTTAGATGAAAGAGAGATTACATCAATTGGAAATTTTCTAGGTGATCATAATATTTACGATACCAGCTTAAATGAGACCCTTATTCGGGAATGTGAATCTGCAATTGAGTGGGATTTGGATCAAACAAAGGATCAGTTAGATTTTAATAGCTTAGTAACCAAGAATAGTTATTTTGATGATAATGATTATCATGTTGAACCAGAGTATGATGAGAGGGAGATAAAAAATGTGCTTATCGGGTGGGCTGAAGATTTTATCAGAAATTATAATTCAGACTACATTAGCAATTTAGACATTGATATAGATAAGTTAGTAAGTCAAATAGATGTTAATGCACTAGTTGAAAAGTATTTAGACAAATCTGGATATGAACCAGATGATCGATATGAAGGAGGTTTAAAATCAAATAATGCTAGCAATGTAATAGATCCAATTGATGATTTATTTGATCGCAGTTAATAGTTAAAAACTCACTTATTTACCCTAGAGTTATCTATTGTAATAGCATTACGAATAGTTCAAAAATTTTTAATTCCCAATCAATTCAAATGTAACAAATAGGAATTGATCTCCCCACCCACCTAATCCTCCCGAGTGGAGGACTTTTATTTTAATAAGGTATGCTTCGCATTCTTAGAAGAAACTTTTTATATTCCCCCTTTGAATAAGGACATCTTATCAGCCAAATCTTAAAGACAGTGCGTACTTCCTTCTGCCCTTCGGGTTCGCAACTTGACAAGTCCTGGGTAAACTGAACCAGTAGTTAAGAGAGATCTGCTACTATTA
>CAZWRA010000069.1:0-2063 GCA_964635995.1 uncultured Candidatus Saccharibacteria bacterium | reverse complement strand
GATTGTTAAAATTTAAAATCTGTGTCGTCACTTACACATACTATTTTACAGTCCCAGTAAATTAGATTTTAAGATTTAACAATGGAAAAAGGAATCATGGCATTAAAAGAAGGATTTAAAGATGCTGGGATTGGATTTATCTCCAATTTTCCTGGATTCTTTAGTCATAAATTATTTGAAGAATTAGGAGGCAAAACTATATCTCTGAATGAACGTGTAGCTTATGCAGAGGCTTTCGGTGCTTCTTTAGGAGGGTTGAGATCTGTAGCAACTTTTAAAAATGTGGGATTAAGTATTGCTAGTGATGCTTATCTTCATTCCTTGTTATCAGGTGTAAATGCAGGCTTAGTAATGGTAGTAACCGATGATACGGAAGTTTGGGGATCACAAGAAAGGCAAGATTCAAGACCATTCTTAGATTTTCATGGAGGTTTATGGTTTGAACCAACATCAATACAACAAGCTTATGATTTTGCCTATAAATCTTTTGAGATTTCTGAGAAGTTTGATATTCCTGTAGGAATTAGATTAACAAATCAGTTTTTTAAATTGGAAGGTGAATTTATCAAAAAAGAAAAAGTTGAACTTAAAAAAGATCCATTAAAAGATCCATCTAAGAATGTGGTACATCCAATTTATTGGCAGAAACAACTTAAAGCTTTAGAAAAGAAAAAAGAAGGAATCCAAAATTACGCCAACTCTCTTTATGAAGCATTAATTACCAATAAAGAAAATGGAATCGTAGTTTTTGGAAATTGTCGAAATGAATTATCAAACTATGATTTAAGCAAATATGATATTTTGACAATCAATACTTATCCTTTGCCATTAGAATTAATCGAGGATTTTGTAAAGGATAAAAAAGAAATAGTAATACTTGAGCAAGGGATAGATTATGCTCATAGAATAATCACTTCCTATTTGAATAAAGATGCTCGTATTATTTCAAACACTGGATTTGTCCCTGATTTAAGTAGCACCTATGTTAAATGGGAAAGATATGAAAAGTTTTTTAAAGCATTAAAAAAAGTTAATCCAAGTTTTACTGTAGGCGATGTAACTCAATTTACTGTTGATACAACTGATAGCATAGATGCTTGCCTATCTTTGGGAGTTGCAGTTTCTACAACAATAGGGGTTTGTCAGAATGAAAAGATTAATTATCCATTCTGTATTGTTGGTGATTGCTCTATCCTGCACGAAGGATTAGATATTATAAATGAAGCTTTAAAAAGAGATGCCAAATTCGGCATTATAGTTTTTGATAATGGAGGATCTTGGTGTACAGGAGGTCAAGATTGCACAACCAGTATTTATGACTTAAATCCTCATATCAAAGTAGCAGGTACAGTTAATTTTAATGAAACTTCTACAGAAAGTTTTGAAAATATACTGCAAGGTATGCGAGGAAGTAATGAATTGCAAATACTGTTTATAAGAACAGAAATGGGTGAACTTAGAATCAAATCTTAATCATTTATATTTATGGATCTAAATAATATACAAGCTTTGCTACAAAACATTAAAGTTCAAGAAGAAGAAACGGGTAAATTTCTTCATTTAACTGCAAATGAAAATAGAATGTCAAAGACAGCTATGAGCTTCATGGCTTCTCCTTTAGCCGAAAGATATTTTTTCGGAGGTGGCATGAATAAGGTTGTAGATTTTAATCCATTTACAGTCAGAGGAATAGAATCGATTGAAACCTTAGTAAATGAAGCCGAAAAAGCGTTAAAAGAAATGCTTAATGCAGAGGAAGTAAATATTAATGTATTATCTGGTATTCATGCAATGATTTGTTCAATTGCTGCTTCGACTGAACCAGGAGATTTAATAATGACAATAGATCCAGACGATGGAGGTCATTTTGCAACACGAACAATATTAGAAAAAATTGGTCGAAAAGGTATATTTGCTAAATTTCATCAAGGGAGTATGGAGTTTGATATTGGAGAAATAGCAAAAGAAATTAAGGATAATAAAGTAAAGGCTTTGTATGTAGATTTAATGAAGGGTCTTGACCAGAAGATATTAAGTAAAATATTGTTTTAGTATTTTTCGTA
>CAZWRA010000068.1:0-2100 GCA_964635995.1 uncultured Candidatus Saccharibacteria bacterium | reverse complement strand
CTACAAAGTTTAGTATATTTAGCTACTTAGTTAGTTTTTATCTTCAACTCTACCAATTATATCGAATCCAGTAAAAAGTAAATAGTTTTTCTCGGCATAAAGTATTTTTCTAAATTTCACAATTATTCATTGTTCAATTCTTAACGTAAAATATTTATTCCAATTCCACATATTGACTTTTTCCTTCTCCGACTTTGTCTATTCGATCTCCTCTTTGTAGAGAGATAAAAAGCTCTCAAATTTTATTTTTTATTATTTTTATTTATGGATAGCTCAATACAAAGAGAGTTACAAAGCTTCGTTAATAGAGAGGTTCATACCTGCCAGAGTGCATTGGTAGAAGAACTTCTTAGCAAGGAAATTGTATCCTATGATGACTTTGTTAATCTGTATGATGAGGAAACAGAAGAGTACCAAGAAGTTTTTGAGTACTGGATTGTTTCTGAGTGGTTAGCAGAAAAGCTAGAGAATGCAGGAGAACCAATTATCAAAAGTGATTTTGGTACTTGATGGGGAAGAACCTGCACAGGACAATCTATCTTTTTAGATTATGTGATTGAAAAGATTTATAAAGAATTACACAATTTATCTTACACCCTCATTTTAGATTGGCTAATTCTATTTTCTCTTCGCCATCAGTTAATAATCCTTTCTTTATACTTTCTATAAATATTTCCTCCGAATACTTAGTTTTAATAAAATCTAACGCATTTAGCCTAATATGATTCCAGATATTTTGATCTGAATAAAGAGTCGAAAGTTTAATCGCAAACTCTTCGGGCGTATCTCCAATCAAAACATTAACACCTTGTTCTAAACCTACCTGATTTGCAATTAGACTAGTAGTTACAATTGGGATTCCTCTTGAAACAGCTTCTGTAACTTTCCAAGGTAAACCTGCAGCATAGTGCGTTGGTGCTATAAACACTCTAGAGCCAGAGTAAAATTGTTCCAAATTATCTACTCTTCCATGTAATCTCAAAAAAGGGTGCTGCATTTCTTGTACTTTTCTAGATGAACATATTCCAACTACATCTAAATGAGGTATCAATATTTGATGCCTATTTAATAGAGGCAAAACATTGTTATGAAACCATAGAATAGAATGCGAATTGGGTGTGTTATCACTATGCATTGCACCAATAAATAATAATCCTTGTCTTTCTAGAAAATCTACAGGATTTGAATTTACCTCTACAACATGCCCTACAACCTTTACCATTTCTGGTCTTACACCTAAAGAAATAAATGTTTGACGCTCATTTTCTGACACAGCCCAAATTTGGCTTGCATAATTTGCGTATATTAACTCATTTCTAAGCATGTACGCTACCTCAGAATCGAGAATCACCTCTCCACCCAGTCTTCTTTGAGTAACTGTTCTAAGCGTCCCTATTGCTTCCGAATCAAATATAATTGGTGTACTAATATGAAATCCATCTCTAATTATCTCACCAATTTTTCTCTTGTTGTGGGGACGAGAAACTATTATCTTTGAATAATTATTTGGTCTATCTGTTAAAAAAGAAGTAAGACCTTCTTTGCCATAATCTCCACCATTGAAAAATTTTATATTGTCAAACTGTCTTGAAAATCCATCAAATAGCTGCGGATATTCATCTACTTTCATGGCATAAAAATCTACCTCAATTCCTAGTTTGTTACTTAGTATATCTAAAATACATGAAGATCTTGGATATCCAGCTCCTAAAGATGGATATGGAATTCTATCATCAATCATTAAAATAGAGCTCATTAAATCTTTAAGTCATTTATATCAACTAATTTACCATGCTGCCAAAAACCAATTGTTTCATTCAATCTTCTTAGAAGCCAATATTCATATTTATCTTCCGTAGCCATAAAATCATCAACATTCTTTCCTTTTCTTATTTCACTGACTATAAAATTATAAATATTTCCTTGCCATTTTTTAAAAAGCATTATATTGGGAGCTTTATAGAAATCGTTCATCTTAGATTTCTCTTTGCTTTTTAGTCTTATATTAAAACTTTTATGTCTAAAATGATGAATAAATGTAGCAGTTGTAATCCCTATTTTATATCCTGCTTCTAAAACTCTCCATGAAAGGTCTGCATC
>CAZWRA010000067.1:0-2154 GCA_964635995.1 uncultured Candidatus Saccharibacteria bacterium | reverse complement strand
ACATATTCAAAGATGAATTAGGCGAAAAAACATGCGGTGTTTGTTACTTCTTCTCAATCCAAGAACCTCTAGACTTAGGCATAACAAAAAACGGCTTCTTTACAGAACCAGAAAGAAAAAACAACTACATTTCATCCCAGGAAATGTATAACTTCATGATAGAAGAAAAATACAACGCTAAATTATTGGCAGGCGGAGGAACAATAAACTACATAGGAGACATATATGAATTTGATCACAGTTTAATTCTGCCAGAAGACTCAAAAATAAAACTAAGCCAGGTAAATTACATCTCTGGAGATTACTTAGAAGACTTTAGTGGAATAATATCTCAAGAAACAAGAACTCAAGTAAAAGAAATAGGAAACAAACTTCTTCAAAACAAAAGAGGAAGCCTTTTAGTTCTAGTAGCAGATGAATTTGATTCAATAGACAAATCCAGAGCAAGAAGACTTGTAGATAGAATAGGGTTAAACACGGACCAAGAAAAATATGATGCTGTACTTGTTCTAGTAGATCTTAAAAATAGTAAAGTAAGAGTACACGTCGGTATAGATTTAGATAAGTACATATCCGAATTTGACATAAGCAGTTATTTAGAACAATCATTCACAGGATCTATTCAAAACAATCAAGACTTAAATCAAAGAATTATTGATTTGCTCACAAAGATGGAAAATAAGATAAATGCACACTACGATTACCTTTCAAGCTTAGGAATAGATAGCACATCATATTATGCATATATTTCAAATAGAGGAACAACTTTTTCAGTAATAGATCATATAATTCCAGAAAAAACTTATGTTGTAGCGTATATGAGTACTTCAAGTGAAACCAGCTGGCTGGATGGAATTTTAGAACACCCTGGAGAGGCAGCAGTCACTGCCATCGCAGGAGCAATTGTTACATTTATATCGGTTAAAACCGGAGGAACATTCGGAGCAATAATAGGAGGGGCCGGAGGCGTAGCAATTACTCAGACAGGAGTGCTCAGAACGGGATTGGATGCATTACTAGGAAACATAGAAACTGCTAGACCTAATTACTTGGTTATTACTAGAGCAACAGAAGTATCCTCACATTGTAAAATAAATTAAAAAATAAATACAAAGATTAAAGGTATGATAAAATGAATGAATACATGATTTTAGTTTGGATAATAATTGTGGTGCTGGTTTTAGCAATACTTTTCGGATTTATGTATCCTAATGTTATAAAAGAAATGTTCGGAGCTTTAGGAGGATTATTTTAAATGAACAAGAAAGCCATGCATATGACCATAGTTAATGTAATAATAGCTGTAGCTATACTATTTCTAATATACTCTGCTTTCTTAAAACCAGAAATATATGAAGACATGTGGGATTCAGTAATAAATACCTTCTCTCCGCCAGAAAGAGACCCATATCCGTGGGAGATAAACATAAATTCAAACAGAGCACAAGCCATGGATTACTTTAAAGATGTAGTAAAACAATTTGAACTAATTTCTCAAGACGAAATAGGCCTAACTGAAAGTTGTTTCGGCTCTTTTCCAAAACCTTCAGAAGAATTTCTTAACAACAAATTTTCTATAAGAATAACAAAAGAATCAAACGGAATGTCATTACAATTATTCGAATTCAAATCAAATGCAGATGGAGATCAACAAGCATCAGAATTATGGGTGCCTGTACTAGATAAATTCATGATCACGAATTACACTCCTTGTGTAATTTATTCATCCGGTTCAACAAATTTTTACCAAAAAGTTATATCTGAAAAAACATATACCAATGAACAAGGTCAAACAGCTCCAAAAACATGGATAGAATTTCATCCTTTGTTCAGATTTAACTACTCAGTCAATGGTATTAGGATTTATGAAAAAGACAAAATATACTTTTATTACGGTCCGCAGTCAGAAACATCCATGAAGCTGGATTTTAAAGTGGGAGATGACAGATTTAATTATTATATATTAAAGTATTACGCACTTCCCAATGAACAACCCTCTTTGTGTCTAATTCCTACGAGTGATGACTCATCATGTAAAGTCAAAGATAACGTGCTTTCGGAAGGATGTCTTGATGAAGATGAAACAGATTCAATACCTAGTTTATTAAACGGCAGATTAAGCCCCGCAATTTGCGAAGGATTTACAAGAGCAGA
>CAZWRA010000066.1:0-2315 GCA_964635995.1 uncultured Candidatus Saccharibacteria bacterium | reverse complement strand
GTTAAATCATCCTCGCTTCTCTCTCCAGTCTCCAAAGTTATTGAAGGCCTCATAGTAACAGGAGGAATAGGAAGCAAAGTCAAAATCATCCATTCAGGTCTAGCAATTTTTGGATTTATCCCAAATACAACTAAGTCTTCATCAGGGATTCTTTCTAATCTTGCTCTTATTTCAATAGGAGAAATTCTTCTTTCTTCTTCCATTATTGTAGTTGGTTTTTCAATAATAATTTTCTGTTGCTTAGCTTTACAATAAGGACACTTATTAATTGTTTTAAGACTAGCAATTATTAATTTTATTTTATCTCTTCTTTCGTTTAAACCTTGCTCTAAAGTTATTTTGTCTAATAAATCAGAAAATGCTTTAACTTTTTCTTTCGGAATCAAAATTCTACCACAAGATCTGCAAGTACATCTTAATAAATCAAGAACAATGTCTACAAAAGCAATATGAACAACAGGTCTAGCTAATTCAAGATAACCAAAATGACCAAAACTCTCTTTTAATTTTTGACCATCAGTTTTACATCTTAAACCAGGATCTATAACTCCTAATCTAACATCCATTAATCCTCCGTCAACAGGGTAACCTTCTTTATCGTAAAGCTCAGGAGTTACTATTTTAGCTTTAGCCATCCCCTCTATCATTTTCGGAGACATTAATCCAAATTCTATTTTCTCAATGTATTTGTATATTGGTTTTTGAGTATCCATTTCTTCACCTACTTAAAACTTACTTTTCAAATGTATTTTTGGCAACACACCCAATGCTTTGAACTCATCAAGCAATAACTTGAATGCATAACTAACCTCTATATCAGTCATTTCTGAGTCCTCGTCAAACAAAGGAGATACCGCTCTGTTATTTTTTCTAGCATCATAATAACCCACAAGACCGGACCTCTCACAAATAGGTATGACCACTTTGTCAGCATCAAATCTTTCTTTAAGTACTAAAGATGCTCCGTGAGCTATGAATGTATCCTTTTCCATCTCTCCAAGTCTCAAACCACCTTCTTTAGCTCTACCTTCAGTAGGCTGTCTTGTAAGCAATTGTATAGGACCTCTTGCTCTACTGTGAATCTTATTAGCAACCATGTGTCTTAATTTTAGATAATACATATTACCTATGAATATTCTAACCTTAAATTGCTCTCCAGTAACACCATTATATAATGTTTCTGAACCATCTTCTCTGAAACCCATTGAAGATAATTCTTTTCTTAGATTCTCTTCTTTCTCGGCCTCAAACATTGTAGCATCTATATATCTTCCACTCAAGCTTCCGACTTTACCAGCTAGCAATTCTAACATATGAGATACAGTCATTCTAGACGGAATACCGTGAGGACTAAACATTATATCAGGTCTTACTCCGCCTGATGTAAATGGAACATCAGCCTCTGGCACAAGAACACTTATAACTCCCTTTTGACCATGCCTAGATGTAAACTTATCTCCTATTTCAGGAACTCTTTGTTCTCTTAATCTTACTTGAATGAGCTTATTTCCTTCTTCATTTTCAGTTACAGATACAAAGTCAACAACACCTTTTTCTCCGTGCTTCAAAGCTAACGAAGATTCTCTTCTTGAATCTGTAGCAAGACTATACTCCTCCATACTACTCAAAAATCTTGGAGGGCTTACTTTACCTATAATTACGTCTCCTTCATCAACTTTTGCTTCAGGATAAATAACGCCATCATCTTCTAAAAATCTGTAGTCTCTCTCAGACCTATATCCTCTAACTTCTTTGTCCGGAATTCTCACTTCATCCATTAAGCCTCCAGAATATCTTAATTCTTCAGCAACTATAGGTCTAAAATAAGATGATCTTCCAAGACCTCTCTCTACAGAACCTTTGTTTATAACAATAGAATCCTCCATATTATAACCCTTATAGCTCATAACTGCAACTATAACGTTCTGGCCTGCAGGGTGTTTATCATAATCTATGACTCCATGCATAACTGATTGAACAATAGGATATTGAGGATAATACAACAAATTTACATCCATATCCATTCTTGTATTAAAATTAGCAGCATAAAATCCTATCGCTTGTTTCTGATTCTTAGCTCCTTGATTTAATCTAACTCCCTGATTGTAATTTCCAAAAGGAACCAAAGATGTTGTCAAACCCACAATATCCAGAGGTGCAACCTCTAAATGTGTGTGCTCAGGAGTTAAATCACTTTGAAAAAAAGCAACAAGAGCATTCTCCTCCTCTGTCGCATCCAAATACTCTACAACACCCTGATTTAATAAATCTGACCAAGAAATTCTTAAGCAAAACCAAGAGAACTTGGAAAAAGA
>CAZWRA010000065.1:0-2474 GCA_964635995.1 uncultured Candidatus Saccharibacteria bacterium | reverse complement strand
GTTCTAGTATGGTATCAATTTCTTTTTGTATGCTTTCTGCATTTCTGAAACGGACGTATTTTCCGGTAGTAATATTTGATAGTGCTTCATTTGAGCAATAAGTACATAAAAATGGACATCCTCTTGATATTATAATTCTTTTATGATTATAACTTTGACTTTCGAATTTGTTCCACAAAGAATGATCTACAATTGGAAGAGCACTAATATTATTCATCCACCGATTTGGTTTGTTTGTTATTATCTTATTCTCCGATCTATATGTCCACCCTGCAATATTTTCAAATTTCTGGTTTTTAAGTAATTCAATTATGGGGATTTCTCCTTCACCTACACACACGCCATCTAGATCTGTGAATGATATATCATTCGGATTTAAGCTAAAATGCGGTCCTCCAGCTATTAACATTATAGATTTATCTTTTGCGCGTATTTTACTAGAAAGTTTTTTTATATACGAAAATTCGCTGGCTACTGTTGTGAATCCTATTATTTTTGAATTTTTGTTTACAAGGTATTGTGCTGTTTCTTCTATATTTTCATCAGCAAAAGCTTCTATATCTACATTGAATCCGTGCGATTTTACAAAAGTATGTAATTGAGCAATTCCGCTGTGTTCTTTTATTTTGAATTTATCGGATGAAGAGTTTGCGAATGTTGCCACAAGTGTTAAGTCAAGATTTCTGCTGGTTGTGGATTCGACATGTTGTGAGTATTTATGCATGTTTACTAATTTTTTAAAGAAAACTTCGAATGCTACGTTGAATTCTTCTGCAGTTAATGTTGCGTGTATTATATTATTTGGAGGAGGTGTTAATAGGTATCCTTCTGGACTAAATTTTGGCTCTATTATTTCACCTGAAAAGTATTTGAATCTTATTGATTCTTGGTTCGATTTCCATGGCAACCAATGATTTCCCCTAACATTCTTACTATAATTATACAAGTCTTCTCTTTCTAATGATTTATGTTCAACCAAGTATGCTAGACATTTAGCTCTTTGCATAAATTCTATGTGTGGTATTGTTCTTTCGTCGTTTTCGCCTAAAGGATAATCTCTGCGGAAACTTGTCGAGTATAATTGCTTAATTTCTTCTGTGCTTAGAAGCTTTTTTTCAATTGCAAGAATTTTAAATCCTGCTTTAGAAAGTTCTTCTTTGATTATAGTATCAAGTTCTCTACGTACACCATCAGGTTTTAGCATAAAAATATTTAATTTAGGATTTAGTATTTCTTTATAATTATCCATTTGCGCCACCTAAACTTTCAAAGGTTTTGTCTGTTATGCAATATGGATTCTTGATTATATGTCCTTTATTCTCTGCTACTTTCATTTCAAAATTTAAACCAGCACATCTAGTATTATATTCTTCACAATCCGTACATTGTTTTAGCATATTAGAGAACCAAATTCTTTGATTGTCAAGTTTTTCTGAGCTGTGCCAAATATTCAATAATGTGTCCTGAGGGTATTTTCCAAGCGTTAAGTTTTTATCTTGGTATGGCGAGTATCCGTGAGGTACATATTCTCCTTTACAGGTTATCCCTATCGTTGTGCTGACATATGGAAAAGTTCTTCTTAAATCTATCGGGTCTTTTTTTTCTATTATTGATCGCTCTCTGAATGATTGTTCAAAATGCATAATATTTAAATGTGCATATTTTGATTTTAGTTTTAATGTGTCTACGGCTGATTGATAATGTTCTTCGAATGTTAGCATCTCATTGCTTAATTTTAACGCTCTGCCTATCGGTCTCATATAGAAGAAATTAATTTCTGAAACTAGATTGCTTGCTAATTCGATTATTTCTGGAATTTCCAGATAATTCCTTCTTGTTATTACTGTGTTAAACCTTAAGGGGATATTTTTTGATTTCATTAGTTCAACACTTTTTATCATTTGATCATAACTGCCGATTCCTCTTATTGAATCATGAGTTGATTCTAATCCATCTATACTTACTGTTACTTGGTTTAAATCTAATTCTAGAAATTTGGATATTGTATCTTCTAAATTATCATATACTCCGTTTGTGTTTAACGATACGGATATTCCTTGATCTCTAGCTCGTTTTAGTATATTATGCCATCCTTCTCTTTGTGTGGGCTCTCCACCTGTGATTCTTAATTCTAGAACTCCTGATTCTGCAAATTCATCTATTAACTTAATTAATTCTTTGTTCGGTAATCCGTCTATTTGGTTTTTTCCGGCACTAGCAAAACAATGTTCGCAGTGTAAATTACATTTTCGTGTTATTTCGAAATATACTCTTATTGGTGCAGATATAATATCACTACGTTCGAAATATTTTTTTAATGGAAGAATTTTATCTACAGGCAATTCTTTTTCTCTAATAAGTGTATATCTTAATGTTTTTGTATCATACACTATTCCGCCGAATTTTTCTTCTCTGAATATTTTCATTTTTTTCCTTTTGAACTATTATATCCTAATTAGGTATGTTCCTATTAT
>CAZWRA010000064.1:0-2688 GCA_964635995.1 uncultured Candidatus Saccharibacteria bacterium | reverse complement strand
ATTGCAAGCAATTTCGACCGCAAAAGTGGGGATTATCTTCCTTTAGTTTACATAACTTTATTGTCAAATTTCACTGATTACCGTATAATTACGATACTTTCATTAACAATTTAGGTTAATGCGACTATAGTATAATGGCTATTATGTCTGCCCTGTCTGCCGACAGGCAGGCTTCCAAGCAGATTAGAAGATCAGTTAAATACTTATGATAATAGTGTATGCTATATATGATAAAAAGTTAAAGGAAATCTATGTCGGAATGACAAATAATCTTGAAAGAAGATTAGCTGAACATAGAAGAGGTCAAAGTAAATATACTAAAAAGTTTAAGAATTTTGTTTTAGTGTATAAGGAAAAATAATGCTGACTATAAGTCAGGAAGAATTAGAGAAAAATTCTTAAAATCAGGAATTGGTAAAGAATTTCTGAAAGCACTTCTAAAAGATGCGACTATAGTATAATGGCTATTATGTCTGCCTTCCAAGCAGATGATAGGGGTTCGAGTCCCCTTAGTCGCTCCAAATAAAGTAGTTAGTACTTAGGACTTAGTAATTTGAATGCAAGAACTATTTCAATCTAACTAACTCTCCCTTCAGCTTAACAATATTCTTATAATCCCACTGTATTTCCTGAGATTTTTTTAACCATTGTTTCAGATCGTCAGTATCAATGTTATCAGAAGATGTATATGTAATATAAGCATATTTGAATTTTCCAGATCCTGGTTCTAATTTTTCTTCATCGAAATCCACCCCGCTCCAGAACATTAACCTAATACCAGCTTTTAATTTACTGTATCTAACAGTTGGATTACCATCTAAAAACCATACAGGATGTCGATGCCAGATCTTATTTTCAGAATTAGGTAGGTTTTCGTTTATTGTTTTTGCCAGAAGATCACAAATCTTTTTATATTCCAGTTCTTGTTGATTATTATAGTTTTGAGTTTCTTTAATCACAAACGATTTTATCATTTATAAAAGTAATTCTGTTAAAATTGAAATTATGAATACTTCAAATGCTAAATTTTCTAATATAGATGAATACATTTCATCATTCCCCTAAGATATTCAGGATATTTTGAAGAAAATTAGAAAAAATATTAAAGATTTAGTTCCTGAAGCAGTTGAAACTATTAGTTATGAAATGCCTACTTTTAAATTAAAAGGGAAGAATTTTGTTCATTTCGCTGCTTTTAAGAATCATATTGGCTTTTATCCTACACCAAGGGGAATTTCAAACTTTGAAGAGGAACTTTCTAAGTACAAACACGCAAAAGGATCAGCACAATTTCCCCTTGATCAACCAATTCCTTATGATTTAATCAAAAAAAATCGTTAAATTTAGATTAGAAGAAGTTCGAAATAGCTAGATTTAAAGAAATTATTATCTAAGTTACAATTGGGATGCTTGTTTTAAATATTATTCTGTCAAAATGAAAGCTGCTCTTGCAAAAAAGTACGGTTCTCCTGAGGTTATAAAAATTGAGGAAGTTTCAAAGCCGATTCTAAAAGATAATGAAATATTAATTGAAGTCTATAACTCAGCTTTAAACGCAGCTGATTATAGAGTAAGAGGAGCTAATTTCCCTAGAGGATATACTTTATTCGCTAAGTTAGCTATGGGACTATTAAAACCTAAATATCCGTTTTAGGGAATTGTTTTTCAGGGAAAGTTGTTTCTATTGGAAGTAACGTTTCAGAGTTTTCTGTAGGAGATGAAGTAATGGGAATGACAGGCTTCACTTTTGGAGCACATGCAGAATTTTTAAAAGTTAAATCAACTGGTGCAGTAGTTAAAAAACCTGAAAAATGTTTCTTTTCCTGATGCTGCGGGTGTAGTTTTCGGAGGAGCAACAGCTTTGTATTTTCTAAGAGATCTTGGAAAAATTAAAGAAGGAGAAACAATTTTAATAAATGGCGCTTCTGGAGCCGTAGGTACAAACGCAGTACAGTTAGCAAAATACTTTGGAGCACATGTAGCTGGAATTTGTAGTACTGATAATATTGATATTGTTAAATCTTTAGGAGCTGATGAAGTTATTGATTATAAAAAAGAGGACATTTCTTTGATTAATAAGAAATACGATTTAGTTATGGATAATGTAGGAAATATTTCAATTAAGAAAGGTAAGGAAATGCTAAATGAAAATGGAAGATTTTTACAAGTTGTTTCAGATCTTCCAGGATTAATTCAAGGAATGATGGCTGGAAAGCAAGTTTTAAACGGAACAGCTCCAGAACGTAAAGAAGATATTATACTTCTTTCAAGCTTACAAAATGAAGGTAAGCTTAAAGTCATTATTGATAGTAGCTATAGTTTAGACAATATAGTTGAAGCTCATAAGAAAGCCGATACAGGACATAAAACAGGAAATATAATAATTAATATTAAATAGAAATATTTAAAAAACTTAAGCTAATGACACCTTTACCATTCATAGGAGCACCAGCACTTAGCGCACTTCAAGAAATTAAAATTAAATATCTTGAAGATTTAACAAAATATACAAAGAGAGAATTATTAAAACTTCATGGAGTCGGTCCAAAAGCTATAAGAATTCTGACTGAAGAGATGAAAAAACTAAATCTTAAATTCAGAGATGAATAAGTATGTCGCGTTCTTAAGAGTAATTAAACTGTACCCATTTGTCTAGACAATTTTTAGAGATTTTTTAGATATATTTTT
>CAZWRA010000063.1:0-2751 GCA_964635995.1 uncultured Candidatus Saccharibacteria bacterium | reverse complement strand
CTTTAGTAGTAATGGGTATTTATTTATATATTCCTCTCTATCAATTATAAAACGTTCTATCCGTTTTCTTGCATTGGCTCTGATTGCTTTCTTTCTATCATAATATTCTTTAATCAATTGATGATCATATTTTGTAATTAATTCACTAGACAATCTAACCAACTGTTGACCTAAATGATCTCTTTTAATAAATAAATGAGGACTAATACTTAATATTGTTTTAATTGCAGATGTTCCCTTTGTTGCAATTTCTTCACTGGCAATATCGAATTTTATAATATTTATAGTTATACAATAATTTATTGTTTTATATATTCCATTTTTATTAAAATAGTCTTCAAAAAGTTTTTTTACAAAGGCGGTGTCATCTTTTACTATAACTAAAACATCAACATCAGGTTTTATATCTATTTTTTCAAATTCGGATCTTATAAATTGATTATTATTATAAACACGTGTATCTATATAAGTAGATTCGGGCAATCCATTATCTACTTCATACAAATAAGAACCATGTATTACTGTTAGAACTATGCTCTCTTCTGCCAACATTGAGACGGTGTTTAAAAGCTCTTCAGGAATTGGTGTAAAATCACTTTTTTTCATTAATTAAAAATATTACTTAGGTATTTATTTAAGAATTTTTCTTCTGGATCCATACTCTTCCTTAACTCTGTAAACTCATTCCATTTAGGATATAGTTGTGACAATACTTGTTTATTTGCTAAAAACTTTTTAGCCCAATGTGGTCGACCATTGTATTTCAAAAAGATTTTTTCGATTGTTCTAAATGCTTCATATTCATCAGCTTTCGAAGGAACTCTACAAGTCAAACCCATAGTTACAATATTACAGTTATATGCATAACTTAACCAAGATTTATCTTCTTTGATAATACGAATATCCATAGGAATGTGAGCATAAGCTTTGTTGTCATGAGATTCAAACTCTTTCTTTAGTTCCAAGAATAACTCTTTAAACTTCTCTCTTGAAACCGTCCATTCAGTTATCTCAGATGTGCCTTTTCCACGGACTTTAGTTACAGTAGTATCATAAAGGTTTCCAGCATGTTCTTTCTTAAAAGTATAAAAAAAGAAAAAAATAAGTTTATTAATATAGACAGATAGTCTAGGATATCTGAAGCATAATTCATATAACTTTGTAGAGACATACCGCCTATACTTAAGATGTCTGGGTCCTTTATTATTTTTAATTGTCTGGTATTCTGTAACCTTATCTCCAGTAATTACATATCCAAATCCTGTATGTGGTAACCATAAAATTCTAAAAAAATCATGATTTCTTGCTAACATATCAAAATTATTCAACCATAAATTATCTTTAATTGGTCTCTCTTTCATATGTAGGAAAAATTCTTCTTCACATTGTAATGTAATCTCAGAAAGAATCCCTAATGTACCTAACGATACCCTAATAGCATTCATTTCTTCATCTGTTGTCTCAAATATTTTTATCTCTCCAGTTGCAGTAATAACTCTACATTTGACCATATATTCGGATAAAATATATCCATTTTCAGCTGTTCCATGAGTTGCTGTTGATATAGCTCCTCCAATAGTTATACTGCCTATGTCAGGTAAACATGGTATAGCCCAATTAAACCTATTAAGTTCATTTAAAAGATCAGACAACATTACACCAGATTGTATGGTTATTTGCTTTCTTTCCAAATCAATAGTTACAATTTTATTGAAATTTTTTAAATTTATTAAAGTTTCTGTACCTGCTGCAATATCTGATGTTGAATGACCTGCTCCTACAACCCTCACCTTTTTAGCTTTTGCAACAATATTAGATAATTCCTTCTCGCTTTTAGGGAAATACATATTTCTATATTCATGCTGAATATTCCCATTCCAGTTTTTCCAGATTTGATTTTTATTCATATAATTAATTTTTTGAAAATAATTTGAGTTCTAATAATTCACAAAGTATATGTATTATCATTATGTGTACTTCTTGTATTCTTGGGGTATTGTTTGATGGAACTATTATCCCACTATCAACTAAGTTCATTATTTCTCCTCCATTATTACCAAGTAATGCAATTGTACTTAATCCTAAACTACTTGAAGTTTGGACTGCATTAATAACATTTTTTGAATTTCCACTTGTAGAAATTCCTATAAAAGTGTCTCCCTTTTTACCTAAGGCTTCTATCTGTCTTGAAAATATATCTTCAAAAGAAGCATCATTTGCCCATGCAGTTATTATAGAAGTATCTGTAGTAAGAGCTATACAGGGTAATGGACTTCTATCTAATTTAAATCTTCCAACTAATTCTGCTGCAAAATGTTGAGCATCAGCAGCACTACCACCATTACCTGCAATTAAAATTTTATTCCCATTAAGATAGGTATTTAAGAGAATTTCAAATACCTCTTCTATATTACTTATTAAATCTATCGTCTTTTCTTTAGTAAATATGCTTTCAACTATTAGATCTTTTATTATTTTCTTCATATTATTATGTTATTTTAAATAGGAAGCATAAACCGAATTATATCAATTTGGTATTTGTAGTGCATTGTATTGCGCTACAAATATTTAATTTTTATTAAAGTTTAATTATGGGCTCTCTCCATTTATGAATTTCTTCTGTATCATGCTCAACAAATATAGCAAATTGATCTAGATATTCTTTTAATTCAACACTAGAATTTTTTGTTTCAAATTGATATGGAATTGCACCACTTATATCAAACTCACCTTTACTTTGAAGTACTAAGT
>CAZWRA010000062.1:0-2761 GCA_964635995.1 uncultured Candidatus Saccharibacteria bacterium | reverse complement strand
GTAATGATGACTTTATGACTCTACTAACAGCAAATGGGAAAGCAATCATTACAGCTTCAAATTTAAGCCAACCTGCCTGGGAAACTACTAGATTAAATCATGGACTCTTTACTTTCCATTTAATTAAAGCACTAACTGGTGAAGTTACTTTTAAATCAAAAGATACTTTCAGTTTTCAAGAGCTAATAGATTATGTTATCCCAGAAGTTGAAAAAGAGGCACAGCTACTTGGTGAAAGCCAAGTACCAACTTTTAAATGTAATATTGAAGGAAGTGTGACGATTCCATTATTAAATAAAGGTTCAAATTATAATAGTTTCTTTCCTGATGAAAATAGATTTAAGACTGATGGCTCAATTGGTGATTTACTTAAATGGGGAATAACTCAGCCAATAGTTGATATTTATGAAAATAGGATCGTAAAGTTCAATGAGCTACAAATTGATGCAATAAATAATTATGGGATTCTGAATGGAGATAACCTAATAGTTTCAGCTCCCACTTCATCAGGTAAAACTATTATCGGAGAAATTGCTGCAATTAAAAACTTTTTCGATGGAAAAAGAAGTGTTTTCCTTTTACCAATGAAATCTTTAGTAAATGATAAATATTTTGATCTTACTTCAAAATTTACTCAATACGGATTAAGAATTATAAGGTCAACAGGAGATCGAAGAGATCAGGATATAGATTTAAGAAATGGTAAGTTTGATATTTGCTTAATGACTTATGAGAAATTTAGCATAATGCTTGCACAGAATCACTATCTTTTGAACCAGTTGGGACTTGTTTTAATTGATGAACTTCAAATGATTAATGATAGAACAAGAGGCATAAGCTTAGAAGTAACTTTAACTCTAATTAAAACTCAAGCAGAGAAAGGAATCAAACCACAAATAATTGGACTTTCAGGAGTTGTTGGTGAATTAAATCGTCTCGATGAGTGGTTAAATGCAAGGGTTTTAAAACATACAAAAAGACCAGTTCCGCTTGAAGAAAGCATCATTACTTACAATGGACATAGAAAATATATTAATGAGAATAAGGAAGTTAAAGATGAACAAAACTACGTTTCCCCAGTTTATACCGGTAAAGTTTCAGGACAAGTTATAACAATACCTTTGGTTAAAAAACTTCTGGACGCAGGTGAAAGAGTAATAATATTCAGAGCCTATGTGTCGGAAACTTTTTTCACTGCAAAATATTTAGTTGAAAATGGTGTGAGACTTGATCCCGCAACTAAAACATTAGAATTATTACCTAAATCTGATCTAACAAATTCTGGGAGAAAGTTACAAGAATTTATGCAATATGGTATAGCATTCCATAATGGTAACTTAAATGCTACAGAACGAGAGGTTATAGAATCTGATTTTAGAAATCCAAACGGAGAAATTAAATTAATTGTTGCAACAACAACTTTAGCAATGGGTATTAATACTCCTGCTGATACAGTAATTATTGCAAACTTGGAAAGACAAACAGACGAAGGTGTTCAAGATTTTTCAATTGCAGACTATAAAAATATGATAGGAAGAGCAGGAAGGTTAGGCTATCAGACAAATGGAAAATCATTTATCATTACAGAAAGCGAAGCTACTTTAGATCAGAAATGGAGACATTATGTTGAAGGAACACCAGAAGATGTTATATCTCAATTTAAATTTGAGAACACAGCTAATACTTTAGTTAGTATCGTTTCCTTTTTAAAAAGAATTAAAAAAGATGACTTACACGCGGTATTCAAAGCATTGTTAGGTAACTTTCAAAAAATAAAGACTGTTACAGATTGGAATAGTAAGATTCAAGAACAATTTGAATCAACATATACTTCACTGATTGATGCTCAAATTTTTAAAATTGAGCATGATGAGATTTATTTAACTGAACTCGGAAGAGTTGCAGGTGAAGAAGGCATCAATTTACAGTCTGTGATTAATTTATCAAGGCACATGCAGACTTTAGGAAATAAACAGCTCTCAATAGAAGAAATTATTTACCTCTCTTTATTAACAGAAGAATTGCAGGAGTTCTACTTCCCAATAAATAAAAGAGGTGAGGTGACAGAAAGAAGTACGTGGCTTAGATATGCTAACTTCAATGGTGGAATTAGCAATGTTTCTCATTTAAATAATACAGCCAAAACATTGAAAATGTTTGCAACAATCCATATGTTTATAAATGCTGAAGATATGCAAACAATTGAAAATCAAATCCAACAGCATAATATAGATAAGGATTTCTCAGAGAAGGTTAAGAGTGTCTCAGATAGAGCAAAATCTTTTGTAAATTCTGTATTGAGGATTTCTTCGATTCTCAATATTGCCAATATCTACGACGAATCATTTACAAAAGAAATTATTGCCAGAATGGAACTTGGAATAGTTCCGGAATTATTAGTGTTATCCGAAGATTCTAGATTTAATTTTCAAAGGTGGGAACTTATTGCTTTAAAGGAAGCTGGTTATGCTGATATTCAGGCAATCATTGCTGAAAAAGACAAAGTTAAACTTTTAATCTCTTTAGATAATTCTAACATCTTGGATCGTTTATAAAAATATCGTGGTACTTATTCAGCACGCAATACAATGCAATAATTTCAAATTTATGCTAAAAACAATGTAAATACTTTTTATATTTTTTCAACCATATACCATATGAAGAAAGTAACGGGATGGAACGATAAATACATCGACGAGGCAAATGATCTAATAATAGTTCTCGCTGATGTTGAAGGTAGTTTAATTGCATTCAAAAATAC
>CAZWRA010000061.1:0-2910 GCA_964635995.1 uncultured Candidatus Saccharibacteria bacterium | reverse complement strand
GTTTGTTATGTTGATGTACATTGAATTATTAAGAAAATAAACTGACTTATTTTTGATTTCACTTTTCATTGTTTTTTGTGTCCTGTTTAATTTTTGCCCTATTTAATTTTGACACAAAAATAGCATTTACAACTAGGAATCAGTATATTTTTACAGGGTAAAAAAATTCTAGACCATACCCTTTAAATTAAGTATTCTATCGAAGTTAAGGGCATTTCTAACGAGAGCATCTCTAATATTAGAGGAATTATTAGCTCTCAAAATATTCAGAGTAATAGACCTAAAGGTTGCCCAGATAGTGGCATTCTTGGTCATTCTTGAAGAATCTTCATTTAAACTTACATCTCTAACATGATTATTAGAATTTTCGATAAGCCAATGATTTCTAATCAGTTTTAGAAAGTTTTTAGCATTGTCGTCATATGTTGAAATGTAATAAGAAGTATCGTTAGAGACTTTCCATTGTTTCTTTTTCGTATCAAAAATGTATGTTTTTCTTTTTACTTCTATACAACAAACCGTATAATGCCATAAAGAACTGGTTACCCTTAATAATTTTGGATATTCAAAGACCTTAACTTCTCTGTATTCAATTCGATTACGTTTCTTTTCAGGTTTATCTTTAAATGACGAAACAGGCTGTGTTAAAACCGCAACCTGTTTTATTTCATTGAGAAAGTTTTCCTGATTTTCTTTTACTTGAACGACTGCATTGTTTCCTGTTTCTTTAATTATTTGTAGAGTTTTTTTTGACAATGCATTGCATCCATAGTAAATACCTTATCTGATAATCCTATTTCTTTAATAAATTCCTGCATAGCTGGTATTTCATTGCTTTTATCGTCTGTTTCATAATGAGCTATGACTAGCTCTTCGTCTAATTCAAACATATTAAGTATATTTAATGCTTTTTTATCATCCATATGGTCATAACTGACCCTTAATACTTTTCCATCTATTGCCAGATACTTACAGGGCTTATTTGAAAGAACTTCTTCTGTATATTTTCTATGCTGTTCTTCAAGGCTTTCTTTATCTACACTTCTAAAAATATACCCTATTGTTGAAGCTGCTGGAGGTCTTACCCAATCTAATTCAAAATACTCTGTTAAAAGCTCAAACTTTTCCTCTATGAATCTTGTCAAGTCTTTATTTCCGGTAAATCCCGACAATGCTGCAAATATCGAAAAAAGTATTATATATCCTAGTTGATATTGTTTTCCCTGACCTCTACGGCTATCTTTTACCTGATTCATATACTCTAACAGCGTAATCATGCTCGATTCCTCCAACTTATTTCATTTTATTGAGGTAGCATGACTATTTTTGTTTAGAATTGTTCCACCCTGGTTTTTTAACAAATTCATACAAAAGTTAAATTAACATTTTGTAATAGTCTAAAATACCCTGAAAAGTCCAGACAGTAATTTTTAGAAATCATGTTCTATTCATACTAAGAGTAGTTCCTCATTTGTATTTTTAACCTCTGTAACAATGTTGTAATAGAACTCATCAGGAGTTTTGTATTCTAAAGAACTATGAAGCCTTTGAATATTGTAGAAGTTGGTAAATTTATTGATTCCAATCCTTGCTTCAGAAATGGTTTCATATTTATTTAAGTAAATGTCCTCGTATTTCAATGTTCTCCAGTACCTTTCAATGTAAATATTATCAATAGCTCTACCTTTTCCATCCATAGATATTTGAATACCTTTAGCCTTAAGAATACCTGTAAACTCGGCACTTGTGAATTGACATCCCTGATCTGAGTTAAATATCTCTGGAGTTCCATATCTTTCGATAGCTTCATTTAATGCCTCAATACAGAAGCTTTTATCAAGGCTGTTAGATAAACTCCACGATAATATTTTACGTGAATACAAGTCTATGATTGATACGAGATAAGCGTATCCGTGTTTTAAAGGAATATATGTAATATCCGTAGACCATACTTGGTTTGCCCTCTTAATCTCCAATCCTTTGAGTAAATATGGATAAACAGGATGCTGTTTGTTCCTAATGGTAGTCTTGGGTTCAGGATAAAGAGTTCTAAGGTTTAATTGTTTCTTTACTTTTGCTATTCTGTCTCTTCCAAGATAATAGCCTCTCTTTTGAAGCTCATAATATGTTCTTATCACCCCATACGTTGGAATTTGTTCGTATATTTCAACTATTTTTGAAACAATATCCGTGTCTATCCTTTCAATAAAAGGAGTTTTCTTGTAATATACAGAGCTTCTGGATATACTTACCAGCTTGCATTGCTGTTTTATGCTGACTTTATCGTTTTCTTTATCAATCATAGCCTGTTTAGTGTTTGACTCCAAATTCGCTACATTTTTTTTTGAGCCAGTTTAACTGTGTTGTTAAACTGCCAATCTCTTGGTAGGCTTCTTCAAGCTTCTTTTGCTTCTCTAAAAGTTCTTCCTTTTGTGCCTTTTCTGTTCTTCCTTTTGCAAATATCGCATCTATTCCGTCCAAATACTCTGTATGCCATCTCTGAAGTGTATTGGTGGTTATTCCATATTGAGAGCATATCTCTGCCTGAGTTTTATCAGCTTTGATAAAATCTTTAACCACTTTTGCTTTAAATTCCGGCGGATAATTTACGGGTTTCTTTTTCATGTTTTTCTTCCTTTCATCTTTTTTACTTATCGGAAGAACATGATTTTCCTTTTACCCTGTCCGAATTTCTCAGTCTATTTTAGTTAATGATTCAAGTGAATTTTCTACTACAAATCTTTGATCTTTGATAACAAACGCTTTAGAATTTTTCGAGTTTCCTAATTGCTTAATAACAAGATTTTTAAGGTCAGGATTTCCATCTCCAAAATATTGATTATACTCATCAGCATTAGCCATATCTCTAACTAACTGACCATATCCGGCCTCTAAACTTCTGTTTAACTC
>CAZWRA010000060.1:0-2987 GCA_964635995.1 uncultured Candidatus Saccharibacteria bacterium | reverse complement strand
CTATGAAGGCATGCTGACTGTTATTTCTGAAAAAATATCTTCAGAAAAAGAATATTACTCATGGTATATAGATGATTTTATTAATTGGGATGATAATGATTTTTGTATTCAGTTAAATGAATTCTACTCTTTTAGGGATTTAGTCATTAATATTAGTCCGGAAATTGCAGCAAAAGAAACAATTAGTTATGACCTAATCCCCTCAATAGAAGATTTTTCAGAGTACATCGATATTATTTCGGAAGGATTTTCCTTATTGGATCATGTTGAATTTACAGGTATTAACTCAGAAAAAGAAAAAGTATTAATTGCTTCAATAGATAAAATTCTACTTTTAATTCGAAAAAATCACTGGGATCTATTTGGATTAAGAACTGAATTAAAACTTAGCAATTTGGGTCAATTATTAAGCAGTTCTAAAAATACTCTAAATGAAGTTAAAGACCTGCTTTTAAGCATAAACTCTGATGAAGTATTATCATTCGAAAGAAAAAATGAAATTCATTACAATACTAACAGGAGCTTAAAGCAACTAATTTCAGATGCATCAATTTTACTTGAGTTCATGAAGAAGGGAAATAAATTTCAAGGGCCATCTTTTTTGATCAAGAAAGCATTTTTTCCAAAAGAAATTAAAGAACGGTTAGGTTTCATTGAGGAAGTAAAAGTAAACGGTAGTCCATGTGACACTGAGGAAGAATTTGAAGTTGTACTATTCGATCTTAAATTGAAACAAAAATTAGAAGCTTGTGAATTAAGGTTAGGTATTTCTTCTTCAAAATCCACTGACTATCATAGACGCTATTTGAAAATTAATAATACATTGTTAACATTGGAAAACTTGATTGATAATCTAAACGAATTAATCAATGAGACTTCTAACCTTAAAACCTTAATCTCCTTATCAGATATTGTTATCGACGAAAACTCACTTCAAAATTTATATTCCAGAATCAAAAAAAAGTTCAAAGTCATTTAGATTATTTAACCTTGACAGAATATTTAAGAATTATATACACAACGTTAATCCAAATCACCCAAAATCTGCAATAGAACTAAAAAATTCGATATTGAATAAATCTTATTATAGTTATAAGAAAAATTATGAAATATTATTCAAGGACCTTGATGAGATTCACAAATTTAATAAGTACTTAAGACTGAAAGGTTATCTATATAAACTGATCCCCAAAACTATTGATTTGATTTTGACAAATCAGTTTAATTTTCCTCTACAACATGATGTTCAGGATGCTCTTAGGTTTAGATATGCATTCGCGAACGTTCAAAAATTAACGATTGATACGGATGACTCAAGCCTAAGAATCTCATTAAATGAATCGCTCTCTAAACGTGCCGAGTTAATTGAGACGTTAGCAACAAAAAAAGCATGGAAGAAAATTCTGACAGATTTGAAACAACATGAAGAAGTAAGACAAAGTCTTATTGCCTGGCAGCAGGCCATATATAGAATTTCGAAATCTGGTAAAGGGAAAAAAGACTATATTTTCAGACAAGCAGCTCAAGAGAATATGAGCAAGTCACAGCACGTAATACCATGTTGGATTATGCCTTTTTACAAAGTAATTGATTCAGTTTCTCCGCAGATTGGACTTTATGATTATATTATTATTGATGAAGCGAGTCAGCTCGGCCCGGAGGCATTTTTACTATTATTTATGACTAAGAATATTATCATTGTAGGAGATGACAAGCAAACATCTCCTGAATATATCGGTGTAGATACTTTGCAGATGTCTTCTCTGATAGATAAGTATTTATACAAAATCCGATATAAGCATTTCTTCAATACTGGAGTTAGTCTTTTCGATCATGCAAGGAGATTTTGTAAAAGTACAATTGTACTCAGAGAGCATTTCAGATGTATGCCGGAAATAATAGGGTTTTCAAATAAATATTTTTATGAACCTATAAAAGCTACTCTCTATCCACTAAAGCAATTTTCTGATGAAAGATTGGAACCACTGGTCGTTCTATATTGCAAAGAAGGGTTTACAGAAGGAAGTGGCGGTAAACTAATTAACAGACCCGAAGCAGAATTAATTATTAATCATATTAAAAGTTTGATTAAAGACCAGAAATATCTTAACAAAACTATTGGTATTATTTCTCTCCAAGGACCACAGCAAGCCGGAATTATCGAACAATTATTAATAAAAGAGTTAGGTGAAAAAGAAATAAGGGACAGAAAAATAGTTTGTGGCACATCAAGTTCATTCCAGGGGGATGAAAGAGATATAATGTACTTGAGCCTTGTTACAGCATCAAATCATGACAGACAATCATTGACAAAACAAGAAGATGAAAGAAGATATAATGTTGCCGTCAGTCGTGCTTCCGAACAAGTTATATTGGTTACATCAGTAGAACTTAATGATTTGAGCACTATTGACCTTAGATTTAAATTATTACAATATTTTATATTAGAAATTTCTAAACGCAATGGTAACCAATTAAAAGTTTCGGAAAGAATTCCAAAAAATGGATCAGAGGTACCCCATCCATTTGAAAGCTGGCTTGAGGTTGAAGTTTATAATGAAATTATTTCAAAAGGATATGAACTAGTACCTCAATTTGAAATTGCTAATGGGAGATACCGTATTGACTTAGTACCGAGGAACACAAAAATAGCAATTGAATGTGACGGTGACAAGTATCATGATCCCGAGAGATTTGATAAAGATCTGCACAGACAGAAAACACTAGAGAGAATAGGGTGGATATTTTACAGAATTAATGGCAGTGAATTCTTTATTAACCGGGAAAAAAGCCTTGAAAAGTTATGGCCTTTACTAGAAAAATACTATAAAAAACCTGTCTTTGTAATGCCCGAGAATTTTCAATCAGAACCATTGGAAAAAGAAAATATAATCTCTGATTATTCTGAGGATGATTCTAAGGAAATTATTGAGAAAAATACAAAAGAAGATTTAGGGAGTGTAAATGCCTATGTTCGTTCTCCAATT
>CAZWRA010000059.1:0-3126 GCA_964635995.1 uncultured Candidatus Saccharibacteria bacterium | reverse complement strand
CTCTACTACCTACTGTATTCATCTGTCCCTGATATTTACTTTTTCGTTCTGGTGCTCCATAAGGTAATTCTGCAGGAAATCCCATTCTTCCAAAAACAAATTGACATATTCGTCTGCCTGCCTCTAATTTTATAGGAACAGAGTTCGCGTTATAAAGTTCTAAAGTTACTCTGCCTTTAAATCCAGGATCTACCCATCCAGCATTTTGAATAAATAACCCCATCCGACCTATTGAACATCTACCTTAAACAAAAGCAATTAAATTTGCTGGTAGTTCAATATATTCAATTGTTGTACCTAAAATGAAACTGTGGGGTTCAATAATAATTTCTTTTGCAGTAATTTCTTTATATTGTATTTCACTATCTAAAGAGATTTCTTTAGTCTTTTTATTATCAACAACTAAGAAATGATCTCCAAGTCTACAGTCAATAGAAGCAGGCTGAATAGATTCATCTGTAAGGGGGCGACAAACTAGCTCTCCAGAAAGTAATAATTTTTTTTATTGCTCCATCAGAAAGAATCATAATTAATCAATCGATTCTAAATAGCTGTTAATTACCTTTGAAATTCTAACAGCAAAGTCAATAAAATCATAAATTTTTATATCTGAATTATTATCTAATATAATATTATCAAACTGACTAATAAAAACGAGAATAGACCTCTTAGCTTCTTCGCCATTAGGCTTTCTGCTTCCAATTTGATCATGACCAATACACAGATTCTATGAATAATTGATTGATCACTTAATTCAAATGTACAGTAAATCCAATTTCCTCCATTATCAGCATATCCTGATTCAACATTTCTATATTTATTTTGTTCTAAATAATCTTTAAGCTCACTTATCATGCTTTCATCAATAAAATATTCATATACACCTACATCAATATCTATAAATGTTTCTAATGAAATAATCTCTTCTTTTCTTGTTGGGATAAAACCAATAAAAGAATCTTTTCCTAAAGGAAACGCAACAGCTGAATAATAAATAGATCCATCCTCAGTAACTGATGAATCTCCGTTCATTCCAGCTAATGCCTTAGCTTTAACTTTGTCAGATGTTACAGGAATTAAATTCGCATTTGGTCCTTCGTCTGGATTAAATGTCTTAATTTTTATTAATTAAAAAATTTTAACACCTTCTCTGCTTGAATTTTCTAGATAAAAAAGTAGTATTAATTTAAATTAATGAAAAATTATGCACGACAAAACTTATCTTGAGCAGCTTAAATTTGTATTAGAAAATGGAGAAAGAAGAGAAAATAGAACAGGAATAGATACTGTTGGACTGTTTGGTTTACAAGCTAGATATGATTTAACTAACGGCTTTCCTGCACTAACTACAAAGAAATTATTTTTTAAATCAGTTAAAGCTGAGCTGATTTGGTTTTTAGAAGGAAGTAATGATTATAAGAGACTTAATGAATTAGGATCTAAGATTTGGGATGCGAATGGAGAAGCTGATTATTGGAAACCAAAAGCTGTGTTTGAAGGGGATGTAGGCAGGGTCTATGGAGTTCAGTGGAGAAGCTGGAGAAGTGCTGATGGAAAAGCAGTTGACCAAATAGCAAATGCAATAGATAAAATAACAAATAAACCTGATGATAGAAGAATTATTGTTAGTGCATGGAATCCAGGTGAATTAGATCAGATGGCACTACCTCCATGTCATATTATGTTTCAGTTTTATGTAAGTAATGGAGAATTGTCTTTACAAATGTATCAAAGAAGTGCTGATATGTTCTTAGGTGTTCCTTTTAATATTGCATCCTATTCGCTTTTACTTGCAATGGTAGCTAGTGTTACAGGTTTAAAACCAAAAGAGTTTATTCATGTTTTAGGGGATGCTCATATTTATGTAAACCACATCGATCAGGTCAATGAGCAACTCGCAAGAGAACCTTTTAAATCTCCTGAGTTATGGCTAAATCCTGAAATAAAAGATATTGATAAATTTACAATGAGAGATATTAAGTTGAAGAATTACGAATCTCATCCACCTATAAAAGCTATAATGGCAGTATGATTAATATAATTGCAGCACTAACACAAAAACAAAAAGTTATTGGTCAGAATAATTCATTACCTTGGAGATTACCCCTTGATCTTAAAAGATTTAAAGAACTAACGCTTGGCCATCCTGTAATTATTGGGAGAAAAAGTTACGAGGCTATAGGACAAGCTTTAAAAGGAAGGAAAAATTTTGTTTTAACCCGAAATGGGCAGTATTCATTAAATGACGCCATAATAGCAACATCATTAGAGGAATCTATTAAGTTAGCTGAAAAGGATGATAATGAAGTTTTTGTAATAGGAGGAGAACAAATATTTAAAGAATCTCTAGAGAAAAATCTTATTGATAGAATGTATTTAACAATTATTAAAAAAGAATTTAATGGAGATACTTTTTTCCCAGAATTTGATGAAAGCAAATGGAAGATTACAGAATCGAAAAAAATAATTGATAATGAAATCGCAATTGAATTTAGAACTTATGAAAAGTTAATCGGTAATAATTAAATCCATTTTTACATCGTGTTCTTCTAAAGGTAATTCACCAACTATCTGCTCAATAAAACAAATACCAATTTTAAAACCAATGTTATTTGAGCTATAGAACTTATCGAACCAGCCTGAACCTCTTCCCAATCTATCTCCTTTAGAAGTAAACGCAAGACCTGGTGTAATAGCTAGGTCAATTTTATCTGGAGGATTAGTAAGCTCCTCGTCACTATATGCATAACCCTTTGCATCGAAACTTATTTCATCGATATTATTTAATTCCCATAGTTTAAGTTCTGTGTTATGAGGAATATATACTTCATAATTATTTTCAAGAAGATACTCAATTATTTCCATTGTTTCTACTTCAGAACGATTTCCAACGTAAGTTAAGACAATTTTGTAATTATTTACTTTAATATGTTCGATTACTTTCTGCTGAATTAATTCAGATTTGTTTTCTTTATTATGTAACTCAGTTCTCTTCACAGAATATGTTTTTCGAAGCTCATCTTTTTCTATCATATTGTATGATACTAAATTAGGAGACGAATACAAACAATATTTTGTAAACTAAAGGAAGATAATCCCCACTTTTGCGGTCGAAATTGCTTGCAA
>CAZWRA010000058.1:0-3241 GCA_964635995.1 uncultured Candidatus Saccharibacteria bacterium | reverse complement strand
GACCCCATAGTGTCGTAAGCTTAATATAGACATTATGAAAAGAAAAGAACAAGTTGGTTGTTAGTTAAATTAAAAGTATAATTCTCTATGAATATGAAATTTCTTGTATCATTTATTCCAGGAGTTTCGAGATTACTAGCCTCTATAACACCTATCTTATTACTGTTTTTTTTACACTAAACAGCCTCATTAGAGGAAGTAGGTCTTGTTAACTACTTTATATCTTTAGTTACTATTATAGGTGTTTTAACAGACTTTGGGCTCCCTGAAGCACTACAAAGATTCTTACCACAGGAAAAGGACCCTAAAAAGCTCATATTTCGCCTTTTAGTAGTTGAGTTTGCTGTAATTGTTCTTGGACTAATACTTTTTAGTAAATTAGATCTGTATTCGAATGGAGACTTATCTAAAGGCTATTTAGATATACTTTTGTTAACACTTTTCTTTTCAGCCTCAAACGTTATTGTTGTAACCTTTAACGGACTTAAAGACAATTTTAGAGAAACGCTGTACTTCTTAGGGTCAGCATTAAGTTTCTTTCTAATATCTGCTGGATTATTCCTATTTGGAGTTACTGATGCTGTTAATTCATTCTGGTATGGACGATTAATTTCATGGATTATATTTACAATTATTCCTCTTCTAGACATGCTTGTTAGAGGATTATTTAAAGTATCTATTAAAATTCCTAATAGAATAATAATATTTGCTCTAAATACTTTCGCAGCTTCATTAGCGTACGTTTTATTCACGCAATGGGATTCAATTATTGTTACACAATTAGGAAGTTCAGAAGAGAACAGGATATATAAATCTATAGTATTTATTGTGAGTCTACCTTTAGCGCTTAGACTAATATTAGAAACGAAATTGTTACCTGATTTTAGCTCTCATTTTATAAAAGAGAATAAAGAACAATTACGTAGCGAATTTATATCTTTTACAAGCTTATTAATAGGATTAGGAGTTATTTGTACTGGTTTAGGAGTAATACTTGCAGAGCCGATTTTAAGTATATTTTATAATCCTGAGATTGGTTTAAAGTCTGGCTTTATTTTTCCAGTAACTCTTTTAGGAACCTTTCTATATATAGCCTCAGTTCCAGGCATATCAGCCCTTCAAGCAATAGGAAAAGAGAGTATCGTAAGAAATGATGCTATAGTTCAGAGTATTATGTTCTTCTGTTTTTCGGTACTTTTATTCAAACAATACGGTATAAATATTCTTCCTGTTTTATTGCTCTTAGTTAATGTTATTTTTAATATTTTTATTGTATTTAAAGCTAATAAATTATTAAAGTGATCTGATATACTTAAACAATTCCCCATTATTATAATTCTTAGTTTTATTAATAATGGCGCTTACAAAAGAAGATTTAGAAGCAATTGAGGCTTTACTAGATCGAAAATTGGATCAGAAGCTTTCCGAAAATAACAAAACAATACTAGCTCATATAGAAGCTTTGAGTGAGGATATGGACCGTAAGCTAGATCAAAAGTTTTCTGAAAATAATAAGATAATTATGTCTCATATTTCTGCTTTAAACCAAGATATGGATAATAACTTTCGAGAAGTAGGTATAAAGCTACAGAATTTAGATGAAAAGGTAGATAAACAATTCAGTTTTTTACTAGAAAGAGTCGAAGAGGCTGAAGAATCTATTGACCTATACACCTTAGAAATTCACAAATTAAAGAAGCAAATTCAATAATTTCCCTCAAAATTTATAAATATCCCTTGAAAAGCCATATTTAAGGGGCTTTTGCACGTATATATCCTGTTGCCAATTATTGACTACTTAGCTATTTTCATATATACTGTATATAAAATAATTTACTTTCTAGTTTAATTTGAATAGCGATATTTAAATAATTAGAAAGAGATTCTTTTAAAATGTCATGTTATAACTTTAGTGTTTATTCTAGTGACCATACATTTTGTATAACTGCCGGAATATTACATGACATTTATCCAGCACTTTAAAAATATTGCAGAAGAATAAAGTGTTTGGATAACCAGATTTTTCCTTCCTTGAGGAAGGTGTATCTCGACAAAGTCGAGAGACGGAAGGTGTTATTATAGAACATGATTCTCAGGTACAATCCAAGGTTGAAAAATAAAGCAAGTCATTTACGAAAGAATATGACTTGGTCAGAAGTTAAGCTTTGGAGATATCTCAAGAATAAAAAGATAGGCTATGATTTTCATAGGCAAAAACCTATTGATAATTTTATAGTTGATTTTTATTGTCCCAAACTAAGGTTAGTAATCGAGATAGATGACTTTTCTCATACGGATGAGAAAGCAGATTACGATAAAGAAAGACAGGACAAATTAGAATCTTTAGGGTTAACATACTACGCTAAAGCTAAGTATGGCACCCCTCTCAAGAGGGGATTACATAATAATATGAAAAACAGATACGACATAATTACAATTTCACATTTTTTCTACCCACGAGTTGGTGGATTAGAAAATATGGCTTATGGAATGTCTAAGGCTCTTAATGATAAGGGTCTAAAAGTGTTTTCTCTTCATGGAGGAGATAGAAATTTTAAATACTATCTAGACGGATTCGCAGGAGAAAGTATTAAAGTATTTTCTTTATTTAACGGAACATATCCAATCTTTGGATTAAGATTTTTCGTTAAAGTTATTAAACTTTTAACTAATAACCCTAAAGCTACAGTAATTCTACACTATAGACATTTATTAAGTAGCTTTGTAGCTAGTACTGTATGCTTCTTATTAAGAAGAAAATACATGCTTGTTTCTCACACAACAAAATCAAATTACTTTAAAAGTAACTTATTATAAGCAATAGGAACATTTCTTGATTTAACTGTGTTCAGAAGTGTTTTAGGGAGAGCAGATAAGATAATTGCTGTATCTAGAACAAACGCTGAATATTTAAGAGGTGAACTGAATGTAAAAAGAATATTGAAGTTATAACAAATGGTTTTTATATTAATCTTGTTAAGAAACAATATATTTCTAAAAAAGAAAAGATTGTAATTTTCAATACTAAATGGACAGCTGTTAAAAATCCTGATTTAACTGCTCTTGCATTTAGAAAACTAGCTAAAAAATATCCAAATTGGAAATTTATGTTTACAGGTAGAGGAAGCTCTATCGTTACAACATTTAAATCTCATAGAAAGAACTTTATTCTAGAAGAGAGATTTTATAACAGAGAAGAGTTATTCTCTTTATTATCTAAAACTTCGATTTATGTTAACTC
>CAZWRA010000057.1:0-3320 GCA_964635995.1 uncultured Candidatus Saccharibacteria bacterium | reverse complement strand
ATGCAGCGAACTTTTTTATTTTTCCTTTCGGTAACCTTTTTTATGATGCAATTCGCCTTACATAATCATTAATTATTGGCGTTTTTTGTTAGTATGATTAAATTTTTAGCTTATTTCAAAAAATATTAATGCTTATTTTATTATTTAAGTATTAAATTAATTTTCACCTATCTTTAAGCTAAAGAAATCTTAAATGATTACAAAAGAATATATTAGAGACTTGAAATTAAAGAGTAATGGATCTATCGGTCAGCTTATTAGAAGATACAAAGATAGCTCGACAATAGTTTTCATTTTAGAGAATTTAGGTCAGATTCCAAAAAATTTTGATGCCAACTTCCTACCTGAACTATTGATTAATAAAAATACAACTGTAAGATATTGGGCAATAAAAACAATAGGGAAATTAAATGATGAGTCTTATTTATCCTTATTAAAAGATTCAATTAATAAGGAGAGCGATACTGTGGTTAGACGTGAAGCTGTTTCTTCAGTTGGGCGATTAAGATCTAGAATGGGAGTTCCTATCCTAACGGACGCATTATCAGATAGTGATCCTAAGATAGTTTGTCAAGCGATCAGGGGTCTTCTTGTTTTTAAAGGGAATGAGGATATTGATAGTTGTCTAAAACCACTCCTAAACCATGAAAATGAAATGGTCAGAAGTATTATTATTAAAGAATACTTCCCTACTACGGAAAAAAAAAGTGTTTTACCTCATAAAGACAGTTATGAATATTTGAAAAATGTGGTCGTAAACGGTGATACAATTTCAATAATGAATCTCTTAAAATCAGAGAGTGTTCATCTAACCTTCACATCTCCACCCTATTATAATGCAAGAGACTATTCTATTTACGCAAGTTACAAAGCATATATTAATTTTTTAGCTGAAGTGTTTCAAGAGGTACATCGAATAACCAAAGAAGGAAGATTTCTAATATTAAACACATCACCGATAATTATTCCAAGAATTAGCAGGGCTCATAGTAGTAAACGTTATCCTATTCCTTTTGACATTCATCCTTATCTAGTTGAAATTGGGTGGGAGTTTATTGATGACATCGTATGGTTGAAACCTGAGGCCAGTGTTAAAAACCGCATTGGAGGTTTTCAACAACATAGGAAACCACTTGGTTACAAACCTAATGCTGTCACTGAATACCTAATGGTTTACCGAAAATCAACTGACAAACTGCTAGATTGGAATATGCATCAATATGATTGGGAAACAGTTAGAGAGAGTAAAGTAGCAGATGGGTTTGAAAGTACAAATGTATGGAAAATCGATCCTTGCTTCGATAAAGTTCACACAGCAGTATTTCCGGTTGAATTGTGTCGAAGAGTAATTCAGTATTATTCTTACAAGGGAGATTTAATATTTGACCCATTCGGGGGAAGTGGTACAGTTGGCAAAACAGCTAAAAGTTTAGGTAGGTATTTTTTCCTTACGGAGAAAGATCCAAATTATTTTGAGTACATGAAATCTAAAAAGTCGAAAGATTTTTTTGAAACAAAAGAAACAAAATTTTTAACAATTGAACAATTTAAAGAAACGATAATCAAATAATGCCACTGAATCTCCAAGCGAAAAAAAATATTATTAAAAAAGTTATTACTAATCAGGATTACAGGGAAGAAGTTCTAATTTTGATTGATGAATTATTTCTTGATTACTGTATTAGATTTCTTAAAGAAGTGATTTATGCGAAAATAGATAATCTTGGCGTAAACGAAGACTGGTACCAAAAAAACTTTTTGCAAAAAAATGATTTAAGCAAAGAGGCGGTCGCAATAAATTCTGGATTGAATATGAAATCAATCAATAATGCGCATAAGTCTATTAAACGTGAAATCGTTATTGAAGCCGCAAATGAAAACTATCTTCGCCTAACCCAAACTATAAATGAATTAATTTATGCAGATAACAATCTCGAAGTTAAACTTACGCTAAAAATTAAAGATGTCTCAGTAGACTTGACGGTAACAGAGAGTTTGATTGTAATCAACGCTCTTGCTGTTAAACGTTCGGAGATACGTGGAGGTATGTGGAGTTCAGTTGGTAAACAAGTAGAAAAACCTCTAATGGTTACACTTTGCAAAATATTCAATGTCCCCTTCAGTGATTTTGATCAGACTAATAATCCTAAAAGTTTTAGAGAAGTAGATTTTTACATTCTTTCAAAGGATAATATAAAACTCCGAACCGAAGTAAAGTTGATGGGAAAAGGTAATCCTGAAAGTGCAGATGCAATATTTGCCAGAGAACCAAAAATATTTGTTGCTGACACTTTATCAGCAAAAAACAAGCAACAAGCTGAAAAATTAGGTGTAGAATGGGTAGCATTACGTGAAGATGGCGGATTCAATAAATTTCAGGATGTTCTCAAAAAATTAAATGTTCAAAATAGTAATTTAACTGGAGATTTGAATAAACGGATAGATCAAATTCTTGATGAGATATTCACTCGCTAAAGATATTTTAATTTTTCTTCGTGATATTAACTACGTATTCTTTTCTCATTTATATTCTTTTCCTCTCCGGTTGTGCCCAAGAAGCTAGCTTCCGAGCTGAAGTTCCTGTTATTACTCCGGTTACAATCTCACCCCAGCACCCCCTTGTAACCGGTTACCCTGAGTTCATTGATTCAGTGAGCAGTGATTCCATATACTGGAGCGATGGTGAAGTGACTGTTTTCAGAAGGGGAGGGTCAGATACAACAGGGATTAGTAAAATGACCTCATCTGAATTTGAGAAATTCATCGACCGCGGCGATGCTTACATCTCACTTTTGCAGCCTTATCCGGTTTTAACACCTCTCAGCATACCCGGAAAAAATGAAGACCCGGGCAGGATAAGGGATTATAATCTTCTTAAAAAAGTTTACGGGAGCGACCCCGCAGGGGTGGAACAGAATCTTACGGAAATAGTCTGGCTCCCGAAAAATGTTAATAAGCGCTTAATGGTTAATAAGAATAACGGAGCAGCAGAATCACTCAGAAAAATATCTGCAGAACTCGATACTCTTCCCAAACGCTTTATGAAATTTCTGGATAATCCGGCCGGCACTTATAAATGGAGGGAGATTGCCGCATCCGACAGACTCAGCGCTCACAGTTTCGGGATAGCGATAGATATTAATGTGATTTATTCCCACTACTGGAGGTGGGACAGGGATAACACTTACGATGAGGTAAATTATAAAAACAGCATCCCTGAGGAAATTGTATTTATATTTGAGAAATATGGATGGATCTGGGGAGGCAGATGGTATCACTATGATACCATGCATTTTGAATACAGACCGGAGCTTATCAAT
>CAZWRA010000056.1:0-3600 GCA_964635995.1 uncultured Candidatus Saccharibacteria bacterium | reverse complement strand
ATGTTAACTCATCTCAAAATGAAGGTCTTTCATTAGGAGTTGTAGAAGCTGCTAGCCTAGGAAATCTTCCTGTACTTTCAGATGCTCCAGGAAATGTTGAAGTAGCTGAGAAACTTTTAACAAAACGATATGTTTTTGAGAGAAATAACTTTAACTCAATCGTAGAAACATTAGAAAAAGCGATTAATGCTCTATAAGGTGCAAAAGGTACTGAAATCCAAAATAGAGTTTCAAAAAGAGCAAAAAACACTTCTCAGATAGTAAAGTATTTAAAAAATACTATAACTACATTACGAGAATTAGGTTAATCGAAAGCTTCAAACGAGAAAAAGCTCACAAAATAGCGTATAGTTATACGTAAGAAATCTCCAAATTCTAAATAGCCAAATTCTAACCATGGAGGTTAGTTTAGTATTTGGATTATTGTGATTTGTTTATTTTATGAGTAGATCGTCAAAAGTATTTTCAATAATTATTTTAGTACTTGCAGTTATTGCTGCGGTTTTTTCTGTATCTGACTATATTCGATATAAGAGTTACTCAAGCTATGTAATTGACTATAACGAGCTTAGTTTTGTTTTATTCATTAGCCCTGGAAGATATTAAACTTTCAGCTCCCAATTCGATCTTATTGATTATGGCGCTACAAACATCGAAAGACCTTTCGAATTTTTAATTGAACCCGATACAAACTTTTATAGAAAAGGAGTAGATTTTGCTTTCCTAAATACATACTATACTGAAGTTATTAACAAAAATTACATTGTAAGAAAGACAACATTTCATAGAATTAACGGCACTCAAACGAAAATAACTGTAAATATTCAATCAGATGAATTTCAAAATAGTGGAACTTACAGAATGATTATGGATTATTCAAATGTATCTGGTTTTGCACTTTTAGATAATGGTTTTGTTTTTAGAGATAGAGAATGTGAAATACAAATTGAAGGAGATGAAGAAGAGTATTTATTCGAAAAACTAAATCAAAGAGATTCTTATGTAAATATTGCTCAGAGGTTAGATAAAGAAATAGAATTTAATTTAATCGCTACAATAACATGCGGATAAATGCGAAATTAGTTGCTTCTTTACTTCAAGCCATGTCGATCTGGCTTTTAGTTTTATTGATCTATAGAGTTGGATTTGAAAATTTACAGTCTAATGTAATATGGGTTGCATACTCGATTTTTCTAGTATTAACTCTGCCAGCTTTGATCTCAAAAGGATTTTTCGGAGCGCCATTTATTAGTTTTACTGCAGCGGTTTGTTACCTTTACTATCCTCTTGCTTACTTAATTCTATTTGGAGTTTCAAATCTTTTTGATGTTAATTTCTCTTCCTTAACTTTTGCATTCGCAATCTTTACAATTTTTTACTGGAATTACTTACTTGCATTCCTGACTTTTAAACTTAAAGAAAAATACATTGAATCATTAGTAAAGAACAGTTTTTATGTACTAGTGCCTGTTGTAATATTTATCCTTTTCTCGATTGTTTTTATAAGACAACCAAGCTCAGTTCTAGCAACAGATTATATTCAACACCAAACTGTAGCTACAGTAATGAATGAGAGAGAGCAGTTTTGTTTAATTCCAAATGACTGTTCGAATCTGTTTCTTCAGGTAGGATATACAACTTTCTATCATTTTATTCTAGGAACAATAGGTATTTTTAACGGTAATGATCTTTCTGTTGTTCTCTATATCTTAGATTTTGTTTGGACAGCTGTAATTGCAGTTGTGATTTATAAATTTATGCTCTCAAGATTAAATCATTATATATTTGCCTCCATTGGAGTATTTTTTAGTTTGATTATCTTTATTAATGGAGCTTACGATACACAATTTTTCTTACCTCAGACATTGTCGTTATTGCTTTTTCTAAATATTATTTCATCTGAAAAACTGTCTTTTTAAAAGACACTGATTGGGGTATTAATATTACTATTAGCCCACTTTATTTTAGGAGCATATTTTAGTGTAATTCTTGTTATCTATTATTTCCTAATTTATCTTTTCCTAGATAATCCAAGAACATTCAAATACCAAAAAACATATATGTTATTAAGTGTAATAGTGGCAGCATTCTTTTTACTATTACATATTGCAGGATTTAGTTTTGAAGATAACTTTCAAAGAGATGCTCTTGCTGTGATTGGTGACTTTACTAATCCAGAGTTTCCATTTAGCCTAAACTTTATAGGAGGTATTGCAGGATATGTAATATTTATTGTTATAGCTTCTTTAATTTTTTATTTCTTTAATAAAAAATCCAAAGATCACAAATAACATTTGCTTTTATTTATCTGTTGATTGCTGTAAGTACATATTTTTTAGGGCCAACTTATTCTCAGAAATTTCTTATGGCAAGCGGAATATTTGGAACACTAATGGTTCTTTATCTTTTAAGGACTATTCAATTTAATATTAACTTGAAGTTAATAATAATTTCGCTTTTAATATTTTCTCTTGTATTTACTTTCACTAAGAGCTTCGATACTTACCAGAGATTTTACGAACAATCGGATGGAACAATCTCAGTATTAGTTAGAGAAGATCAGAATATTATTGATTATTTTAATAATCCTGAGACTAAGAATTGTCTAGTTGTTTCAGATCCGTATACACAACTAAATATTGCTGGATTTACTGAATTCAAAACTGCAAACGCCCATTATATGAAAATTGAATCAAGAGAGAGACTATTTGATTTTGTACAAGTGCCTAATGAAAGAACATACGGCGATCTTCTTGAGATAGAAGAACTTAAAGATTTTGAGGAAAATGAAATATGTTTTGTATATACCTCGCGTTTAGCTGAAGCAAAAGATACAGACCAGGATTTCTGGGTTCAGAACATTTATACATACATCTTAGATAACGACTATCCATTAGGCTCTACAAGAGATCTTGAAGATTTTTTAGGTTCTAAAGGCTTTAGAAGAGCATATAAAGATAACCACTTTGTCGTCTTTACGAAAAGAACTTAATGATATACTTAAAAAATCCCCATTATTATATTTTTTATTAATTTAATAATGGCACTTACAAAAGAAGATTTAAACGCAATAAGACAAGTTGTTTCTGAAGAAGTTGCAAATCAACTTGAGACACAATTAGAAGCAAAACTTGAAGATAAACTAGAATCTAAACTAGATTCAAAGCTTGAAGAAAAATTCGATGCTTTTGAACAGAGAATTAAGCTTTTCGTTAATAATCGAATTACTATGGCTGTATCTGAATTAGGTTATGATATAGATGAGAGGGTTGGAAGACTGGTCGTAAGATCGAATGAACATGAAGATACGATTATTAGACACGAACTTGATATTAATATGTTAAAGAAGCTTGCTACAGCTTAAACCATTGAACATAGACCAATACTTTTCGTCACCCTGAACTTGTTTCAGGGTATAGATTTTTAGATGCTGAAACAAGCTCAGTATGACGATGGGTCTGTTCAATATCAATAAAACAAAGAGTTGATTTGGTGAAGTGACACTCACACTAAGCCTCTCTCAAGGGAGGGAACGAAACCTTAACTGACCTCTAAATGTAGATAATTACCAGATAAGGACAACTGAATTTTATCAAAAAT
>CAZWRA010000055.1:0-3698 GCA_964635995.1 uncultured Candidatus Saccharibacteria bacterium | reverse complement strand
GATAAAATTCATTTGTCCTTATCTGGTAATTATCTACATTTAGAGGTCAAGCTGTGATTACATAGTCTTTTCTTTGTTCTCATCGATAAATTTAATGAGGTTTTCTATACTTATAAGTCCAATTTCAGCATTATTATTTCTTACAGATACAGCATTATTTGTTTCTTCTTTAGGTCCAATAATCAATATGAATGGCACTTCTTTCCTTTCTAATGTAACGATCTTATGATCAAGGCTTTTTGAACTTGTATCAAGAATAGCTCGAATTCCATGATTCTTTAAATGATTAAAGACAGAGGTTGAGTATTCAATCTGTTTTCTAGATTTTGGTACACAAGCGACTTGTACAGGCTTAAATTTAAATGGGATGTTGTACTCTAATTCTTCAATTAGGTATGAATAAATTGCATTAATATCAAAGTAAAATCCTATTTCTGTAGCACTTTCTTTCGTATTTTCTTCTGAGTAGTAACTAATTCGATCTTCATTAATTTCAGGAATAAAAGTTCTACATAGTGTCCACTCTTTACCTACAGCATCAGTAACATTAACCTCCATTTCAGCAACTCCTTTAACCTTATTAGAAAGAATTTTGTTATGAGAGATAATTCTCTTTTGAAATAAGCTTGAAAGAGATTTAACTAACTTATGTTCTAGGTCCTTACATCTAATAATAATATTCACATCCTGTTTAGCGATATATGTGCAGATATCAATAATACTTTCCATAAAATCACCACTTTGAACAATCTCTTTACCGTTAATCATAAGTAGTTTTGAAAGAACTGCCGGAGTTGTTGGATTCTGTTCATTTTTCTGGTCTATTCTTGCTGTCAGAATCTTAGGGAATGATTTATAACTTATATTCTTATATGAGAAGCTCTTATCCATTATCTTAAATGCGTCTCTATAATTCAAATTTGCAGGTAAGTTAACGACAGTATTATCGTCTACATCTAATCTATTAATTATGTAGTCAAAAATAGAATTTACAACTTCAGATCCCAGTTCTGTAAAGTACATCTTATCTTCATGTTTAAACATGAAGTCCATGCTTCTTGAAAGCTTTATTACATTCCTTTTATCTTGCATTTTTATTGAATGAAGATAATCGTTATATTCAACAATATTCTGGAAGACAACACCATGAACACGATACATTACAGGTCTTGTAGGATCGTTACTCCAATGAGTTTCTTCAATTGAAATAAGTTTTACAATACCAATATCACCTGTAGTTTTTAAATGAGGACCTCTACATAGATCCAAAAACTCCTCTCCTAACTTATAAAAACTAACCTGCTCTTCTGGAATACTTCTAATAATCTCAGCTTTATATATTTGCCCAATTTGAAGCAACATATCAATCCCCTCTTGCTTTCCCATTGCCATCTGTTGAAAAGGAAGGTTATCTTGAATAATTTGATTAATATTTTTCTCTATTAATTCTAAATCTTCATCAATAAGTGGTCTTTCAACCTCAAAATCGTAATAGAAACCACTTTTAGTAACAGGACCAAGGCCTACCTTTACAGTAGGAAAAATCCGCTTAACAGCGGCTGCTAATGCATGGGCAGCTGAATGCTTTGCTACATCTGATGATTTAAAATTAAATTCCATATTTTAATATTACGAATAGTCTATGAGTGGTATAAGGATCGAACTTATGACCTCACGCGAGTCAAGCGTGCGCTCTACCAGCTGAGCTAACCGCTCGTACAAAGTAATGATTTAAAAGTTCTAAACACTTCTAGGCTATTCACTGGTCTTACCTTCTAGTTCAGTTCGGTTAGATATAATATGATCAATAACTCCGTATTCTACTGCCTTATCAGCAGTCATATAGTAATCTCTGTCCATATCTTCAGAAAGTTTTTCTCTCTTCTGACCAGTATTTTTAACTAAAAGATCTGTTAATAACTCCTTAATTCTTAATATTTCTCTTGCGCTGATTTCTATATCTGAAGCTTGTCCTTGTGCTCCACCTAATGGCTGGTGCATATGAATAACACTATTAGGAAGTGCAAATCTTTTTCCCTTTGCTCCACTAGAAAGTATTATAGTTCCCATTGATGCTGCAGTTCCTATTGCAATAGTAACAACATCAGGCTTAATTAGGTTCATTGTATCTACAATTGCTAATCCATCGTAAACAACTCCTCCAGGTGAATTTATATACATAATAATATCTTTTTCAGGGTTTTCTTTTTCTAAAAAAAGAAGCTGAGCTACAACTGCATTAGCCACACCTGCCTCAATTCCTGTTCCTAAAAAGATAATTCTTTCTTTTAGTAGTCTTGAGTAGATGTCGTATGCTCTTTCTCCTTGTCTTGTTTCTTCTATAACTGTTGGTACTAAATAACTCATTTTGGTTAACTTAAACAAAACATTATACTTCAAAGCGAATTTTCTGTCTAAAATAAGGAAGCGAAATGTATAAATATTTTAATCGAAAGAAAATGAAGGTATATAAAAGGTAATCAGACTGTAGAGATTATAAAATCTCTATGATTTCTAATGTATCATTTATCTTAATTCCATTCTTTTCAGCCCAACCAGCATTCATTTCGATTACATACATTACAGGTTCTGTTGAGGAGTACTTTTCATATGACTGTTCTGTTTTTGTATTACTGTGAATAGTTTTGACTTTATAGTCTTCTCCAATAAAAATCATATCTAGTGAAATTAAGGTATTTCCCATGTGGAAAGTCCTTACTTTTGAATCATTAAATACAAAAATCATTCCCTCATTCTCAGGCATTTTCTCTACAAACATTAATCCTTTAGCTCTATTTTCATTACTCTTAGCCGTTTTAAGAGTGATTCCTTCAAAATTTCCAAGCTGAGCTTTTACAATACTTGAGTCAGTTAAAATTTCGTAAAGACTTTCATTTCTATTGTCTTCTGAGATCGACTGATCAGTTATTGCAAAAACAGATGCAACTAAAACTGACATAAAACCTAATGCTACTAATACTTTTTCTATCATATATCTCTATTAAAATGCCTTTCTAAATTAGTTTTTGTTAGTCTCCATAAAATTGGCCTACCGTGAGGACATTTTGCTGAAGTTTCTAAGGATAGTACATCTTTAATAATTTGTTTCATTTCTAGTCTATTTAATGTTGCTCCAGCTCGAATTGACCCATGACAGGCAATTGTCGCTAATCTTAAATATTGTACTTTTGTTAAATTGTACTCACTCATTATCTCATTAGATAAAATAACCCCTAATTCTTTTTCATCTTTAAAAAAATCATTAATAATTTCATAAAAGTTATTTATTGTAGAAAGGTCAGGGATTTCTAATATTTGAATAGTATTGTCTCCAAAATCGTCAAATTTAAATCCTAATTTTTCAAATTCACCTTTATTATCTATTAACATATCTTTTTCTTCCTCAGATTTAAGCGTTACTATTTCAGGTATTAAAAGAGGTCTGGCTTTAATTTCTAATGATTGTTTAATTAATTTCTCAAAAAGAATTTTTTCAGCTGCTGCGTGTTGGTCAATAAACCATAATTCTTCATCATACTCAAAAACTATATAGGTGTTGAAGATCTGGGAAACTTCCAAAATGTTATCCACATTCGAATTGCCTTGAAAGAAAGATGAAGTAGAAAAACTATCTACATTGAAGTGACCTCTAAAGGTAGATAATTACCAGATAAGGACAACTGAATTTTATCAAAAAT
>CAZWRA010000054.1:0-4404 GCA_964635995.1 uncultured Candidatus Saccharibacteria bacterium | reverse complement strand
ATCTAATAATAGTTCTCGCTGATGTTGAAGGTAGTTTAATTGCATTCAAAAATACCATCAGCAAACTATATGAATTTATAGAGGCAGAAAGAGAAAGAGGGCTTGCAGAAGAATTCCCAGAAATTGTTTTTGCAAGAAATGGTGAGTCAATTTCATTTGAAGAAGCTTTCGAACATTTTCCAAAGTTAAAAACAAAAGAATTCTGGGAATCAAAAAGTTTTACAGGATACAATGAAATGTCAGTAGATGATATTTTGAAACAACTTTAAAATGAGTTCAACCTACAAAAGATATTCAAGAAAAAATTATAAAAACTCGATGGCTTTCGGGGGGATTATAGGATTCCCAATATCTATAATTCTGCTCGTTGCTCAGTTGTTAATTTTTCTACTTCTTACCATTTCCCAATTTATATGGAAATATACAAAAAAGATCTACTACAAAATAAGGTATAGATAATACCAAACAGTGTCTTACAAAATCCTTACATTTTTCCTCGAAATAGAGATATAATAACCGTACAAAGACCTAAACCTGTATCTTACAGGCATGGTTTTAAATGTAAAGTTAAGCATAGCGAATGTATTAATGGCTTTCCAGCCAGTAACATTCGCTATGTCTACAAGGGAAACTTTGTAGGATGACCAAAAGTCATCGCTGGTCTGGGAAGCCGTCTGTGCAAATTACTTCCCCCCAGAAATGATATATTGTCGGAAAGTACTAAACCGAGTATTTACATGTGGCATCCATCGGTGGTAACATTCAACACTTTAGAAACAAATAAATGGGAGAAACAGAAAACAAAATGAAATTTGGAGATAAACTTAAATCCATGCGAATAGAAAAGAATCTGGAAGTGAACAAACTTGCTGAACTTCTTGGGATTGAAAATACCCTACTAGAAGATATCGAAAGTGGAGAAAAAGACATTTTAGAGTGTGGTCTATCTGTATGGCTTTTGATACTGACTATTTTTAGTATAAAGCATGAGGATTTAGTAAACCAAACTGATCTTGAATTAAATCTTCCTTCTACTAAATAATCTTCTCCCACACTGTAAAGATTCTTTCACTTGAATTCCAATATTTGCATGTGTAAATAACTAACTGATTATCTTTGATGGGCTTGTTATTGCTGTTCTCGTAGATATCAATAAGTTTGTATTTATACTTTTTTTCCTGCCAAGTTAATTCCAATTCATCATTTGCCTTTAACTTGTCTACATTGTAGAAAGTCTCATGAATATTATAATCTGGAGATAAATATCTTAAACCAAACCTATGAATAGAAATAACGAGAGGAAGATTTTCGGAGTTTAAGTTTTGCACCCAGCCTCCAAAATTCAAATATCCTTCCTGCTCTCCTAACTGTACCTCCACTTCGATTGACCTAATTAATAAACTATCAATTGAGGAAACTCTTTCAGGTACATTTTTAGTAGGAAATGATACAGGCTCTTCCTCAAATTGACTTTGAGGTTCTGTTACATTCACAAACCTAACCAAAAAGTAAACTCCTTGCAGAATAAGTAAAATTGCAAAAGTTATGATAATAAATTTAGAATTTCTTTTTCCCATTCGATTTGATAATAAGTAAAAATAATTTTATGATTTAAAAATGCTTTAATTTCACTATCCATATGGGAATTAAAGTTTATTGAATTCCCAACTGCCTCATACAAAAGATGATTCGTTTTGCTGAATTTCTGTCTACTATTCAAAAGAGTTTCTAACGCAACTTCTGGCACTTGAAGCATCTTGTCCATCAAAGATTTATCTCTTTGTGTAATAAAAATAATGTATGGAAAATGAATATATTTTTCTTTATGATCTCCATAAAGCATGTATTCAAAGTACTTAGAGAATTTCTCAATTAATTGCTTTCTAAACATTGTTCCAGTATCGTATTCTAGAAAAAATTCAAATTTTTCTTCTCCTTTAGAAATTCTGAAATATGAATCAGGTTCTAAGACACGTTTGACTTTTTTACCATGCGATAAACTCCAATGTTCATAAAAGCATTTTACATTTTGATCACCCTTCCAAAAGTCGATCTTTAAATCCGACCTTGTTTTTATAGATGAATTCAACTTCTTATAAATATTTGCAATTTCTATTGTATGTTCAAGCCCATACGTTTGAACTCGATCTTTAAAACTTGGCGAACTAAAATAGTACAATGGAAGCCCTAAAGCAATTGAAAGCTCCTTTATCGCCAACCCTCTCACAAACAAAGCTTTAGAATTATTTCCCCACATATAACTCCCAATTAGATTTTCTTTTTCAAGCTGTTTGATAACTCTACTTATAGATTCTCTTTTCGTGTAAATTTTATTTTCAATACATATATCAACTAATACCCCCAATGGTAAAAACCTAAATGATTCAATAATCCTTAATACCTCTATCTTATTTTTTGTTAACATCTTTACCATACTATCTTTTTACTACTTAATTAATTTAAATATTCAATATCTATTCCTAATCCACCGACTCTCCGTCTCTGTCGTCTCGTATCAAAGTCAGTAATATACTGTACTTTGTCGAGGGAGTGATTGGGTGGCCTCTCAAAAGAGGTCACCCAATCAGTCAAGACAGAGGCGGAGAGGTAAGGTGGATTTGCCTTTTCGCATAGATATTGAATATTTTTAAATATCGAATTTAGTTACATGGGTTTAACTACTTTGTAACCTCAGAATCAACAGGACATCCATTGGTATACCAGCTCTGCCTTAGCTTCATTTCGCTAACAATGTCTAATTTTGACTTTCCAATCTTCTGATAAGAATCATCTACAAGGTTTTCTACAAATTCAGCATTCCAGTTATTATCTCTTTCTTTTGGAACTGCTATTGAGAACACATCTTCACCAACTCTTACGTAAGAATGAAACTCTGGTATTTCCATAATCTCTTCTTGTAAGACTTTGCCTTGTAAGTCATCAGCTATTTCTTCTGCATCATCCAATCCTGCTCGATAATAGATTCTGGATTTTACATTCCCTGTTACTGCATCTTTAACTTCTTTTGGAAGTTGTGCAAAAAACTGATGTGCAAGAACAAGCTCGAGTTTAAATTTCCTAGCTTCACTAAGTGCTACCGCAAAATCAGAATTGGCAAAGTTTTGAAACTCATCTGCATAAATAACAAAAGGTCTTCTATCTTCTTGCTCAACCCTTTTGGATTCAAACCAAAGTTTTGACATTAAAAGTGATCCAAGCAATTGCATCCCATCTACCCCAATATTTTTAGAAGATAAATTGACTAAAAGAATTTTAGATTTTCTAATACATTCAGAAATTTCTATTGAGTTTTGTGATTGCGAAAAAGTGTAGTACAAACTACCTGAAAGTATCTGTGATAATTTATTATCAAAAGCCTGACGGATATCATTCCATGCTGGTGAACTCATATAATTTAGAAGTGTAGCTTTCCAAAAACTTTCTAATCCTTGATATTTATCAAAATCAATCCATTTCAATATTCTCTCTTTTACATCAACTTCAAAAAACAATCTTTTTATTTCATTTAAAGTTGGAGCAAATCTTTTCATTAATGCGATTGATTCATCACTATTACCGTTTTTTAAAATCCACTCATTTTGAAAAATCATTAATGTTTTCATTGAATTTCTAAGCATTGGTTTTGCAGTTACTCCCATTCCACCTTCTGGATTTACTTTCTTTATTAACTTTTCAATAAATTCATAGTTAGCATCAACAACCATATCAATTTCTCTTTCGCTAAGACCCACAGCGTAAAGTGGATTAAATCCTAAGAAGAAGTCCTCACTTCTTGTATCCCAAATAATCAATTCCTTTGAATAGCTAAAACTTTTATGAAGCTTAAAAAGTATATCCATAAAGAAATCCTCATGAGGATCCATTAGAATTAAGCCCCTTTTAACACCATTAAAAATCCTGTTATCAATATCTTGCAAAACAAAGTTTTTTAGAATTGTTGATTTACCTGTACCTGTTTGTCCAGTTATAACCATATGCCTTTTTCTATTTTCGGTTGTTAAAAAAACTTTATGATTTTTATCACCAATAGTATTATTGCCAAGCAATAGATCTGACTTATCTTGCTGTTTTCTAAAGCTTTCTTTTGAGGCAACATTAACAAATACAAATGATTCGACAGTTGGGTCAATAATCTGTGAAGGGAAGTGATAAATCATTGAAACTTCTCTTGAAGAGAGTGTGGTTTGGGATGTAAAAAGTTCTTTATAGAAAGGAAAAAGCTCATCTTCTGGATAAATATATCTGGACTGCATATCAGAAAGTCTATTTTTATTCTTCCTGACTAAGCTGTTTAATGAAGTACTTTTCATAGTTTCTAGTGCTTGATCAAACTGTTCCATTTTTTGATTCTCATCACCTCCCGAAACAAGAACTCTGATATAT
>CAZWRA010000053.1:0-4448 GCA_964635995.1 uncultured Candidatus Saccharibacteria bacterium | reverse complement strand
CTAATTATAGGGCACGCTTGACGGAGAATCCACCGGACCCCATGTGTCGTAAGTTTATTAAAATATTTCGTAGTAAATATAAATCTCATTACCTTTAAAGACCTTTGTTGACTATTCTTATAAATATACTTATCCTATCTAAAGAAATATGAACATCGAAATAATATCACTATTTTCATTAATAATAGTTCTTTTATACGGACTAGTTAAATCTGCAGATCTTATTGAGGATGCTTTTGTTTTTCTAGCTAAAAGCTTAAAGATAAACGAATTCTTCATTGGTTTTGTAATACTAAGTATTGTCTCAAGCTTGCCTGAATTCTCTATAGTTTTAAGCTCTAATAAATTAGTTCCTGAGCTTTCTGTTGGAAATCTTATGGGAGGAACGTTAATACTTTTAACCTTAGTAATCGGTGCTTCAGTAATTAAGTTCGGGAAAATTGAATTTAAAGGGAAATTCAGAGAGAAAGAAGTTGCAGAAGGCCTTTTTGTAATGTTTTTGAGTGTATTTACACTTTTAGATGGGGTATTAGAAGTTTATGAAGGATTATTTTTAATGAGTGTCTATGCACTTTATGTTTTTGTCGTTTTTTCAAGATACAAATCAAAAAGCAAGGTTAACAGCACTCCTTCTTATGTTAATGCAAAGAAATTAATGCAGATGCTTGCAAAATCCGTTTTTGGTAGTGTTTTAATTCTAGTATGCTCATCTCTTCTTGTTGACGTAGTTATTGAGATTGGAAGCAAAATACAAATTAATGAGGCTTTGATTGGGCTTTTTGTTCTTGCCTTAGGGACAAATCTTCCTGAGTTAACAATATTATTTAGAGCAAGAAAAGTACAAACAAGAAACTTAGCAATTGGAAATTTTATTGGTAGCGCCACTTTTAATACATTTATTTTAGGTCTTTTAGCAGTTTTAAGTCAGGGTATAAACCTAGTAGATGGAAATGATATAGTAGTTCTTATTCCCGTATTGTTGATATTATCAATGACTTTGGTAGCTTTCTTGTTGTTTAGCTGGACTGGCAGAAGTTTAAACAAGCAAGAAGGTATTATTCTTATTGGATTTTATGCAAGTCTAGTAATTACTGAGTTGATTTTAATTTTATTTAATTTAAAGGGCTGATAGTACAGCCCTTTCTTATAATTTAGATAATTTCTTCAATAGACTTAACTATTTTACTGTCTTTATCGGTTCTCTTCTTTATTTCATAACCGCCTTTTTCTAAACTTTTTTGACTTACAACAATCCTATTTGGAAGACCAATTAAGTCAGCATCAGAGAATTTTTCACCTGGTCTTACTTCCATTCTGTCATCCCAAAGAACTTCTTCCCCCATTTTAATAAGTTCGTTATAAAGTTCTTCAGATTTTTTATATGATTCATCATCTATTGAATTAGCTATAGAAACTATATGGAATTTAAATGGTGCAACAGCTTCTGGCCAGATGATTCCATTTTCATCGTTATATTTCTCAACAATAATTCCCATAGCTCTTGTGATTCCAATTCCATAGGAACCTAGAATTACAGGTTTCTTTTCTCCGTTTTGATCAGTAAAATACAAATCTAAATCCTCTGACTTTGATGATCCAAAACTAAAAATGTTACCAACTTCAGCAGTTTTAACTTTTTCAAGTTTCGTTTTATCTAAGCCTAATTGTTTGATAACTTCATCTGTATAAACTTCCTCATTAATAGCTATTCTCTTCTCCTTATCTAAATAACAAACATCTTCTCCAGCTTCACAGATTGTCTGAAACTCATGACTAAATTGAGTAAATGCTCCTCCTGATGCAAAAGTAAAAAAAGTATCTTCTCCGATTCCCATTCTTTCAAATGATTTAAGATATGCATCTTTTATAGCATCATAAAATTTCTCATGTGCTTCGTCGCTAATTGAGTATGAGTACATATCTTTCATTACAAATTCTCTTCCTCTCATTATTCCACTTTTCGCTCTTAATTCATTTCTAAGCTTTGTTTGGAACTGATAAACATAAACTGGAAGATCACGATAACTATTTATGTATTGTTTCATCATTTCGGAAATTGGTTCTTCATGTGACCATCCAAAACCTACCTCCGTTCCGTTTTTTAATGCAGATTTAAACCAAACGTCTACTTTTTCATCATCCCATCTATCTGTTTTTTCCCAAAGCTCTTTTCTTTGAAGTGATGTCATTATTAGTTCATCAGCTCCAATATTGTTCATTTCTTCTCGAACTATTTGTTTAATCTTGTCAATTACCCTTATTCCTAAAGGTAGGTATGCATAAACACCAGCCATTTCTTTATAAACAAACCCAGCTTTAATTAATAATTGTGCATTATTAGAAACTTCATCTTCAGAAACTGTCTTTGTTGTTTTTGAGAATAATTTTGAATATCTCATTTTTGTAAAATAATAAATAATTAATATAATTTTCTCCTATAGGAGATTCTTTATCAGGTGTTACTAAAACACAATGTCCATTTTCTCCATTCACACCTAATGTTAAAACTTCTGAAATAAATGATCCAATTTGTCTTGGAGGAAAATTAACTACTCCAAGAACTTTTTCCCTATTAACTCATTCTTTTCATAGTTTTGAGTAATTTGAACTGATGTTCTTTTAATTCCAATTTCCTCCCCAAAATCAATTGTAAGTTTAAAAGCAGGTTTCTTAGCTTCTGGAAAGTTTTCTACCTCTTTAATTATTCCTACTCTAATATCTAGTTTCTGCAAATAATCTATTGTTGCCATTATTTTAAATTAATAATTATCTATAACGCTTTTACAAAATTCCATATTTCCTTCTTCATCCATAATGCCTGACTCCGTACCACGTTCATAAACACCAGGATCAATTGGTTTTAGCTCTTGACATATACCCTCGTCGGGATAAGGACAGACTCCAAGATTTTCTCCGCAAGCCCAACATTTTAATGTATTTAAAATAATCTCAGGCGTATTAGTTCCATTCTCTTCGTGACCTTTAAAAATTAAGTAGAATTCATAAACTACATGCTTATACATGAAGTTATCATCCAGTTTCATTCTATTAATAACATTAATTGCGGTAGTTAAATCTAGTTGTAATAAATTTCCTACTAATTTCTGAAGTTCCATAAAAAACCTCACCCTAACAAACAAAAATGTTTATTTATAAGGACGAGGTTTCTCGCGGTACCACCTTACTTTTCATATATCTTACGATATATGACTTTATAACTGTCTCATTAGATAACAGTTTCTTATTTTTTCGCCTGAGTAAGTTTCTCAGATCAGTTAGTTCAATGATGTCCGGATTCGCTCAGTGATAGGAGGTCACTTCATAGCGAGTTAGTGTATTTTAGCAGATTAATATTACTCTATTCAAACTTTTCTTCTTACTATTAAACTACCACTTATCCTATTATTAGTATTTCTCTCATAATACTCTCTTACATTAATTGCAGGACCTGTCATTAAAAAACCTGCAAAAACATGCTCAATAATAGGCACACCACTCTCAACATGAGTAACTTTACCTATATGAAGAGGAGCATTACCAGAATCCATAAAAAAAATGTAATCTTCTGGCAATAAATACATTAGAATACTACTAAATACTTCGTGAGTTCCTTCCTCTCTGATTATATCTAACAAAAGTTCTGGAGAGGTAAAGTCAAATTCTGAAAGATCAACTCCAAGGCTATTAGCAGCATGTCTAACGCAATCAGAAGGAATCGAAGGATCATTTTCGCAAGAATTTATAATACTAAATCCTACCTCCAACCATTCAGAAGAAATATTATATTCTTGATAATCCCAATCATCTGGTAATATACTATCCACTTTAGTTTAATTAATTGGTGCATTATATATCTAGTCAATTAATCAATCAATATCTTTATGTATCAATATATTCTCCTTTAAGATAGGTACCTAATACTCTCATTTCTTTTACGTAATCAGAAAGCTCATGGAATGCATTTTGTAATTTTCCATCTTCAAGTCCTGCTTCTACATCTAGATAAAATCTATATTCCGAGTCTGTATTCATAATTGGTCTACTTTCAATCTTTGAAAGAGCAATTCCTCTATCTGCAAAACATCTTAATGATTTATAGAGTGAACCTGCTTCTTCACCTAATTCAAATTGGATAGTTGTCTTTGATCTACTTTCATCAGAGTTAAAGTTAAAGTCTTCGTTACTAAAAACAAAAAATCGTGTATAGTTTTTTCTATTTTCGTGAATGTCCTCTTTTAAAACTACCATATTATAAATGTCAGCAGCGAATTTACTAGCAGCTGCAGCTGCATTTTTTAATCCTTTTTCTTTAATCATTTGAACAGCTCCAGCAGTATCATGAAATTCTAAAGGTTTTATATTAGGATATTCAGATAAGAAGCCTTTTATCTGACTAAAATGTACCCCATAAGCTGGACAGAAAAAAGAGGTGTAATTAGATATAATGT
>CAZWRA010000052.1:0-5161 GCA_964635995.1 uncultured Candidatus Saccharibacteria bacterium | reverse complement strand
TGCAAGCAATTTCGACCGCAAAAGTGGGGATTATCTTCCTTTAGTTTACAACTTTGCTTTGTTCTATACATACCTAAGATGCTATAATTCAATATGAGTATGAATATTGACCAACAAGTAGATGAATTTAAAGGAGTGAAAGATTCCGGAATTCAATATGAGATTCCTATGAGAATGTCTATAGAAGAACTTATATGGGCTGAGAGTGACAAGCATTTTTATGATGCTTTAATAAGTCCGAATACAACTGTATTTGCCGAAGTAGACACACAATCAACAAATCCATTTCTAGTAGTCTCACTTGAAAGAAGAGCAGGCAAAACTTTTAACAGAGAAGCTCCTTATTTCGGTGAGGCAACATTGAATATCCCGCTTAGTCATTACAGTATAGAGAATCCTGCAGATATTACAGTTGTTTCTATAGGTGGTGATCAATCTAGTAGTTTTAGAAGGGCATTAGAAATCTCTTTAAGTGAGATACAATATTCTGTCGTACAATCTGGCCCAATATTTGCTTCATTATTGCTAGAAGCTGCTCATAATTCCTTTAACTATAAACAAGAGAAAATTAACGGTAAAGTTATAACACTATTATCTAGAAAACTAGTTGCTTAAGCTACATCATCAAGTGTTGTATATATCCCAAAACTTCTTAGTAGCTCAAGAACATTTTCAATCTTATCATCAGCTAACCCAGGATTTAATCTTTTTATATGCTTAGGTTTAATTGGTGAAAAAATCTTTGGAGGATTATCGGTTATTATTCTTCTTAATGAATCTGCTAATGAGTCATCATCAACATATAAACTTGCGATAATACCTGAGAAGAAAGGGTCCTCATTTGAAAGAGAAAGTAACTTTTCTGCTAATCTATCTAGTTGTGTCAATACTGAAATCTCAATGTCTCTTAGTTCAGGATAAATTACTGAAGCCCGTTTTGCATTTCGATATACTCTAACGATAAACCTACGAATCTCAGATGCATCATCAATATCTTCTAATATAGCTTAAAAATCTATTTCTTCAAGATTAGTAAAATCAGCCCATGGAGTAAAGAGGTCACAAAATTTGATTGAATGTGTAGAGTTATATTCTTCGACTTTTCTATAAAGATAAGAAATTGTCTCATCTACATCCTCCTCAGAACTTCTTGCTATTGTAAAAGCATCTATATCAGAATTAAACTATACTCTTTTTCCACTTAAAGCCTCCTCAATTTCCCAGTTGCCTAATGAATATCCTGCTGGAACAATCCATACATCATCGTTATTGGTTGCTCGTCTCACGTCCATGCTAAGATTATCTAAATCTGTTCTGACTTCTGGCATTATATCCTCTCTTGTGACTGATCTTTCCCCTTTATTAAGTTCACATAAATACACGAGCTTGGCTTCATCTAGAGATTCGAATCCCAGCTCTTTTAATTGATTTATAACTGTTTCGTTAGTTTCAGACATTAATAAAGATAATCATTTATCTCATCATAAACTGGAGGTTCCTCAATATTTAATTCAATATCTTCAGAAACATCAGACGATGCTTCCCAGTAATGCTTGTATGCAATACCAGAATATATTGTAAAGTTAATTGCAGATTCTTCTAAAGCCTCTGCATAAGGGGTTAACTCTTCTTGAATATTTGTAAATATTGTTTGAAGAGCTAGTTCATCAATATTGCTTCCTGTCTCAGCGTATTCATGAATTGATATCCAAGCTCTCTAACGTCTGTATTGACCACATCTTTTGAAGCGACTAAGAAATTATTTATAGCTGTAAGTAACTCCTGTCCAACTGCTAGGTCAGTGTTTATTCCATCAAACTGCTCTACTGAATAGTCAAATAATGGAAGAGTTAAATCAACAAGATAATCAATATATGCTTCGTCTAATTAATCTATACTTTCAATTTGTTCAATGTTCTCATCAGAGTAAACTGATTCAATTTCAGTTGCAATATTCTGAAGTGCAGCTTCTAGTTCTACAAGAAATTGTTCTGTTGCTTCATAATCAAACTCATGAGCAAAGAATGCTACTCCTTCATATCTCCATACATTCTCAGGATAAGTTTCAATTACATAGTCTTTCTCTATGTCAGAGATTGTGTAGAAATGTCTTTGGTATAGATCGCTCCAGAATCTATGCACTGAGTGTAATTCTGAACTTTCAGCAGTATTTGCATAAAAACCAATTCCTTCGTATTTCCAAGTATAATCATCATAAGTATCTTCAATGTAATCCTTTTCAGCGATATCTAATGTATAGAAATGACCATTATAAGCTGAGCTGTAAAATCTATATACAGGTTCAGTTCCAGAAGCTTCGTTTGCATTAACTTCAAAAGCAATCCCTTCATAGTCCCAAACAGGAGCTGAAGGTTCACAATATCCTAATTCATAACTACAACCTGAAAAATGGATCAATGTCATCAAGATAAACCTTCTCATTTACATCGGTAGTATAGAAGTGACCTGTACTTGAGTCATTCCAGTATCTGAAAACTTGAACAAGTTCTTCTGATTGAGCAGAAATATTATTTAAAGATGAAAGAGGGAAAGAAATTCCAGAGAAAACAATTATCCCTGAAATTATTAATGAGTAAACTTTTTTCATTTTACTTTTTTAATATATAACAGTGGCATTTTACCATCTGAAGGGCTAAATCTGAATATTATAGTTCGGCAACTTGTAAGTTTATATTTATTTCTTTAGCTAAGTTGCTTAGTCCATCATAGCTAAAATTGCTTCTAGATTTATAGAATTTTTCATCTCCAACTATCTCAACACTTTGATCTGATTCTTTAACAATAATTATATAAGAAGGTGAGATAAGACCACTACTGTCAGAAGTTAGAAATAATATCCCATTAGTATTAAGAAATCTACAAACATTAGCTAGAACTTTACCAAATAAATTATATGATTCATCTGATAAACCATAACCATTAATTCTATTCATAACATTATTTGCCATTACAACTAATCCAGCTTTTGGTAGAGATCTGGAATCTAAACTAAATACATCACCTGATTGAAATGAAACTCTATCTAAAAGTTTGATTCCTTGTATAGCGCTGTTAGTTATTAAAGCACTTTTTCTTAAAAGATATTGACTTAAATCCCCATCAGTTAGATTGAATTGCTAGATTTTTTGCATATTCAAAAACAATCTTTTGATCATCTATCATTATAGATTCTCCATTTCCTTTGAGCATGGATGCAACACTCTCTGCTAATACTTTTGAAGGTTTAATTTCGCCATTATCTATTCTTTCCATTACATTGTTATCGTCGCCGAACTTTATTGAATTTTTTATAAAATCTCTAAGCTCGAAAACCTCTGATTTTAAAAATAGTGGTGCCTTATCTAAATATTGTTTATAGAAGTCATTTCTTATGACATCATCTGCAACATAATTATGTAAGTATGCACAAGGGGATATTGTTATATTATGAGTATATGCAGTTTTATTAAACTGTTTCAACATTTTAGCATAAGTCCAAGCTTGATAACTTGGGTGAGTCTGCTCTCTGATTCCACCACCAATAAAAGTGTTTATTATTCCGTCTAGATTAGTTAATTCTGCTTTAGTCCACTGTTTTAGTTCAATGATAATAATGGTTTCTAAATTTTCTTCGTTTTTACCAGAAACTATAAAATCGATACGTTTTGAAGTTGAGGGTATTACATATTCAATTGCAATCCCAGTATCATTTGGTATTTCATCATCTGATATAACATGGTACATTTGCTGCATTGAGCACTTCCATGAATTAATCTCACTCTGTGATGTTGTTTTGTTTAAATATCTTTCAAAAAGATTTAAGATTTTGTTTTCAATTTCGTTTGCTACAACGTCTTGTTCAAATTCTCTTTTGGTCTTGCTATATATAATCATAAATCAGAATATTTTTTTGAGGTACCTTTCGATTTAGATATTGGATATTTTTTATTGTTGATAGAAATTTTATTATTAATTGATTCAAACAAATCAATTTTAAGATCATCACAAAGGTAAAGGAGATAAATGGCTATGTATGCAATTTCTTGAGAAAGTTTATCTTTTTTATCTTCTGGTAGGCTAGTAGAATCATCATCTTTTATCCATTGAAAAAACTCTAAAAGTTCACTTGCTTCAACACTTAAAGCAATTGATAAGCTTTTAGGAGTATGAAATTGTCTCCAGTCTCTATCTTCTCTAAATTTATTAATCTCTGAAATCACATGTTTGAGGTCATTCATTGAAGCTTTTCTAATTATCCTGATTTTATCCCAAAACATAACAAAAAACTAACTGCCCTTTCTGTAGCTAGCAGATAATATTTTACTTCAATTAGAATTCGTTCTGTCCTCCTAGAAGTTCTTCAATTACATATGTTCTTGTTAATGTTTCTAAGTCGGATATAACTACCTTATCCCAAGTTACTGGGAAATCTATCTCATTTTCAATATCGTGAAATACTGGAGTTAGATCAGGGTGATTTTGAGTTAAACAATGAGTTATATCGGCATCGTCAATTCTATAAATTAAATATCGATTATCTACTAATTCAATTAAATGAACAATACTCTCCCCTTCATCTAGCTCTACTTTCCTAGTCTTTGGATTAAGAGAGTCTGTTAATTTTGCATTAAAAAGATTTGTTATTACTGTTTCCTCATGTAGCGCTAAGTATCTTTCTAAGTCAACATCTCCACTTGGAGTGCGTTCGTCTAGTTCTGGATCTGGAGACATCGGTAATTGAAGATTATTAATATTATCTGACATATTTATACACTTAATAAGTAAGTTAAATTCTCATCTAATAAGAATCCTTAAGGTATCTCTAATCCTAATTCTTTTAATTCAGGAGTCTTTTGAATTAATTCATAAGTCGAAAATTCATTTCCTATTTCCTTATAAACCTTTCTTTTCCCTAGCTGTCCTTTATATTTCTCTTCTCCTTCTATAATATAATTTTGTAATATACCGAAAGGAATAAATAAAGATTTTTCTTTTATCGTATCGTAAGTAACTATATAGTCAATTCTAATATTAACCGGAATAATTAAATCCGTTTTTCCTTCACATAAATAAACAATTCTATATTCTTTATCTATTTCGTTAACTAAAACCTAAAATGTACCCCATAAGCTGGACAGAAAAAAGAGGTGTAATTAGATAT
>CAZWRA010000051.1:0-5256 GCA_964635995.1 uncultured Candidatus Saccharibacteria bacterium | reverse complement strand
ATCCTCATCAGATAATTGCTTTTTATATTCTTCCTTCCACTTATTAAATTCTCTGGATTGTAATTCAATAAGAACATCAGCTGCACTTCCCTTTTCTTCAACAAGTTTATCAAACTCTTCTTCATTGAACTCTGAAAAAACCCCCTCATCCGTTAAGGCTTTGGCAAACAACTTATACGCAGAAGGAGAAGATTCTTCAGAGGGGGTTTCAGTCTCATCTTTAATAATTTCTTTTTTTTCTCCTTTTTCTTTCTTGCCATTATCTTCTTGATCTTCAGGATCATCAGGATTATCAGGATCTTTTGTAAAATCCGGGATGTCCAGTAATAAATTATTCTGTTTATTACTTTCTTCTTTTGCTTTATCTTCCTTTTTTTCAGGATTCAACTTAGTAGTTTCGATAAAGTCATTGGACATAATCTGTTCAAAATCAGGTAGTCCATCTAAAACGTCTAGTCCTTCTACTGCCATAAGCCTTATTTTTTGTTATACAAAATTACATTAGTTATTAAAAAATTAAAGTTAATCTTCTGATATTTATTTATTTTCTATAGCTATTTATTGCTTTTTTTCTTATTTTTAGCTACTACTTGTGATTTTTTAACTTCTATTTCTTTTCGTTTTATCTCTATTTCTTCTCTTTTATTCCTTAATTCTTCTGATTTGATCTTAAGCTGATCGTCTAATTTTTTAGCATTTGCTTGTATAGCTTCAATGCTTATTTGATTGCGACTGCTATCATTATCCCGTTTGGCCTGAACTTTTGCCATTTCTACTTCAGCATTTATTCTTGCTATCTCAAGATCTCTTTCTATACCCATTAAGTACTCTTCTTGTTTAGCCAATCTATCTTCTGTCTTAGCAGCATCTTCCATCATGGCTATATTCTGATTAGATTCTAACTGTTGTGTTTGAGCAGCCTCTTGTCTTGCAATAGCTTCTTGTTCAAGCTGTTCTATTTTTTTCATCATGTATCTCATACTCTTTGATGAGTATATAGTACCCAGAGCTGTTAGCGACATAGTTCCATTTTGAACTGCTCTTTCTGCTATTGTTCTATAGGACTGAAGTAATGCTGTTAAATCGCTTGAATTAGAAACTTTAACACCAAATTCAACATCTATAAACATATCTCCATCTAATTCAGAGATTATCCTGGTCATGTCACTTGTTACATATTGAATAGGTTCTTTTCTATTTCTATAAACATATTTAGCTGTTTCTAAAAGTGTCTCTAAAACTTTTTCTTTTACCGAATCATGCAGAGCAAACCATGTCTCAGTTATATGTGAACTTTGTGTTACAGATCTCTCTACACCACCAACAGTTTCTGATGACGTTATAGATCCTTCTCTTTGTCTTGATATACCAACAATATCCCCAACTCTTTCTTCAAGATATTGCATCATCATGATATGCTGTTGTATATACGACCCCATTTCAGCATCCATGATTCTATTGTTTTGCTGCATATTACCAGCAAGTTTTCCTGTAGCAGCACCTTGATTACCAGTCTTAAATGAATCTTGTACTGCAATTCGCATAGTTTTTAGGAAGTACATCCATTTTTCAAAAGACCATCCATCAGGTATAAATGCCAAGTCAGCTATAACAGCCTTACCTATATCTGTAGCAAATATCTGCTTAACGCGTTGAAAGAAAATATTATACATGTATTGATATGGCTTCATGATATCCATTATGCATGAATCCAATGTAATACCGACATAACCCGAATAAGCAGCTGATATATTACCAATTCTCCTAAACTGAACTGGTCTTGGTTTCATTTTAATATATATATCTTTAGCTATTCTTGTTGTTTCCCAATATTCTTTAATCCATGTCCATTTAACTTGCTCACCTTCAAGCTGATTAGGCTCATATGTTTCATCTACTACCCTCTCATTTATATATCCGTCATCATCTGTCCATGATATTATACCGACTTTTCTTAAGCTAGCCCATACAACTCTTACAACTCTTATATTTCCAGAATCATAATAATCTCCTTTAATACCATTATTTAAAGAATCTATATCTATAGAGTAATCAGAATTAGTTGTAGGCGTCATAAAATGACCATCTAAATCAACTAATTTTATTAAACCATCTTCACTGTCTCCTTCACCTGATCTAAATCTATCTATTTGTTTTATCTGGTTTTCAGTAAGGTCATCATAATAATTATCTATGATCCATCCAGGAGATTGATAAGTATCTTCTACTATAATATCAGCATCATGAACAAAATTAGAGTTGCCTCTCCTTATTACTGTTATAGTCCTGGGATCACATAATCTTACTATAGGTTCATGTGCAACAATATCAATACAATAAATAGCCCTACGAGACACATTTAAACTCTTAAATCCCTCATTAAATAATTGCTTTAACGATAGTTTATTATATAAATAGTTAAGATACTCATTACCTCTTAATTCCCTTAAATCTTGAAAACTATAATTTTTCCATTATTCAAGTTCTTTTAATTCCTTCTCGACTTGTTGTGGATCATAATTTTCTTCCAATATTTTCATCCCAACATATTCTTTTAGCTTTTCATCTAAAGCTTTATTTTTCTCATTAATAGCATTGGGATTCATTACAGCTACTGTCCACTCAAATCTTCTCTTCCAATCTTCACCTACTAATAAATCAATCTTGTTACGCACTAAAGGATAATGCTGTATGTTCTGTGGAAAAAAGTTACCATCTATACCAAATGGATTAGTCTCTTTAACTATATCTTCTTCGTTAAGAATACCATTGTACAAATCAATGTTTATACCTATAACTGACTTATCATTAATAGAATACATATTCTCAGACATCTGAAGTGCTGATTCAAAACATTCTTTACAGAATTTATCTCCTTTTTGAGTTAAAGGCCTCTTCTGATACGGGAAACTACCTATAAGTGAATTTGTGAACATATAATAAAATTTTTACAAATATACACAATATAAACCAAAAAAATTATTTAATAGCCATAAACTTCTCATAGCCTCTATAGCTTTTACTAAATCTATTATCGAAGTTCTTTTTAAAAAATTCATCATTAGCTAATGTAACAGGATTAGGTTCTTTTCTTGAACTAAGAGTACCCAATAAATCATACCTTAGTATCATAACCATATTCATAGCCGATACTCTGTCAAAATTTCCATCCGGATTCCATGATAGACATTCCTTAAGATATCCTATACTTCTTATCTTATGTAAATTACGTAAAGATACTACATTCTCATTATCATCCGTAACAGTACAAGGTGTTAACATCCATTCTACTTGTAGTCTTCTTCCCCATGCATTTATAGCATGCATTTCACCCGGAGTACCTTTCATCTTATTACCATACAAATCGCCTTTTACCATCTCCATATCTTTTAAGCATTTAGGAGTATCTGAAAGGTAATGAAGAAGATTATGATTTTTACAGAAAGCAAAAAATCCTTTCTTAGCATTTTCATAGTTACATAACGCATTATAATACTGTAATATCCTTATAGTATTATCGTAGAATTGTTCGGCAAATTGAGGTCTACCAGTATATTCAGCAACTATCTTGTCTGTAAAAGTATCAAATATAAATAATGAACATAGCGATGTAGTGCTACTATGATCATCATCAACAGGATCAAATCCAGCTATATACCTTAACCATGGTATTTCGCCATTAATCTTTTTAGGATGCTCAAATATTTCAAGACCACCTTCTTTATTGAGATTATCTTTTATAGGAAATTCTCTTACTATATAAATAGAAGGATCATTTTGAAATACTATCCCATTTTTAGAATCCATGGCTATTCTTCCTATAGAATGTGGAGAAACAAATTTTTCAAAATTAGGTTCTATTTCTGCTAAATAATCTTTGATATCAGATTCTGGGAAACAATTTGATCCTGACCTTAATACAGCTTCTTCAGGAGTTATAGGATCTTCAGCTTTAGCTTGGGTTAATACGTTAGGATCAGCTGTTCCATATTTTATATCGTATCTATGTTTATGTATCTGTAATAATGACTTAACAACATCCGGATTACCGTCATGATCATAACATCCTTCTCTGTTCATATATGCACCAAAGAAAAACCCACATAAAGCTTTTGGATTAGCATTTCTGCTTACTACGTTAGGTATTCCATAAACATTATGAGCTTTAGGTCCATAGAACATATCTATCAATCCTGAAAAGTCTGACCCTTCAGAACCACCAGTTCCAAAAGCAAGCATCTGACCAAATGTTAAATCACCATCTTCTACAGACTTTCTTGATACGCCCCAGGCTTTGATAAAACACGGCATGGCACCAGTTTCTTCCCATAGTATAAGTGAGCCCCTTTTACCACGAGCTCTTTCAGGATCATTTTTTATAGTAACACCCATTACTTCATTCTTTAATCCTTTTTCTGTTTTATTATCTCTATCTTTATACCCTAATACCCAATGCATAGTATTATAAGAATCTTTAAGATCTCTACATCGTGGAAAAGGTGTATGATTAGCACACCAATCTATTATGTCAACAAATTTGTTAAGAGTACCGTCTTTAACAAGATATTCTTTTTCATCCGCTATGGCAAAAGATTTTATCTTAGCCCTAGACACCTCTGATTCGCCAAGTATAAAATTACGAGCTAACATTGCCCCACCTTTATATGAATATCCTGCACCACGCTTCTTTAACGTACAACCATGTTCTCCTCTGTTTCTTGCTTGTTCTATGTAATGAAAATATAAGTAATCCCCCATATATACATTAGGTAATCCTTGTGTTCTATCAGCTCTTCTTGATTCCCCTATATATACAGTTTTTACAATAGGAGCATAGTTAAGATAATAATAATAAAATCCTGTTATCCACTCACCATCTTCTTCTCTTATTACACCTTCTCTACATTTTCTTGCCTCTTCTTTCCAAAACTTTGAATACTCACTCTGAGGATTAGGATTACGAAATAGATTAGTATAACACCCATGCTCATTAAAATGTATAGCAGGTTGTCTAAAATAATCCATATTTTCCAGACGATGAGGATTAGTTATATCTACTATTATTTTGTTATTAGAATCTCTTGGTAAATCACATGCCCTTTTTATATCTTTTGATACCAATCTATTGATGAATACTATAGAATCTATTGAATCCATTGTATCCGATATAACTTCCATTGGGTACATATTAGATATATCATAAGAAATAGCTGTTTGAAAATCATTAAATTCCATCTTCAAAATCTGTTTTTTCTT
>CAZWRA010000050.1:0-5451 GCA_964635995.1 uncultured Candidatus Saccharibacteria bacterium | reverse complement strand
AATGTATCTGGACTGCATATCAGAAAGTCTATTTTTATTTTTCCTGACCAAGCTGTTTAATGAAGTACTTTTCATAGTTTCTAGTGCTTGATCAAACTGTCCCATTTTTTGATTCTCATCACCTCCCGAAACAAGAACTCTGATATATGAATAAAATGGAGTTTTGAACTTTTCATTCAACTGCTTATTAAAATCATCAACTTCTTCAGATTGTGCCAAAACTTTTCTTGGGTCAGAATCAGGTAATGAAAGTATTGGGTCTAAACTTTGTTTTGAACTACCAAGCTTCATAATTTCAGAAATCAGCATAATAAACAAGAAAGGAAGTAGTGGGATAAAGTAAAGCAAATACGATTCAAACCTTCTGAAAAACATATAACTCCAAGTAATATCCGATTTTTTGACTCTAAAGTTTTCTTTTGCTTTAGCAATCGATCGCATATCTCTTTTTGCAGGTGATAAAACAACTTGAAAATACATTTTTTCATCTCCCTTTAAACCAGTCATTGAATTCAAAATACCTTCGACAGGATCAACAGCATCAAAGTCTTTTAAATCCATTAAAAGATAAACTGAATGTTTTAGTGTCTTGTATTCAGAACATTTAGAATTGTATTTATTAAAACCAGATAGCATATCTGTTTCAAGTTCTATAAATTTAATTCTGTGCTGGTAAGTTGTTTGTAAGCTTTGCTTAATCAAACTTTGCATTTTCTTTGTTGGTGTCCAAACCAGAAATTTTATTCCCGATTTATCAGAAGATATCTCAAAAGATACTCTTTGATTTTTTGTCGAGGCAGTAAGATCATCGAAAAATCTTTGCAATGCAAATCTAACACCTCTAACATCCTGCATTTCATCAGTTTGATACTTAGGAGGAACTATCTGCATTAAAAATCCTTTTTCTTTGATAGCTCTTTGTTTTGATAAAACAACTCGTAGCCCATATTGAAATAAATACAAGAAAGATAAAGATAGCGAAGTTATAGTTACTAATGCAACCACTTCATTTTCTAATATAGATTTTATAAAACTGATAGTTTCCATAAATTATTGTTTTTTTAATTCATCTTGAATAATTAACCTTTCAGAACTGTATTCATCTTTTGTAATCTCTGAAACAAAAACTGTATTATTTGTTTTCAGTTTTCCATCTTTAGATTTATATAGCTGGATTTGTAATCTGCCTTTAACTCTTACAAAATCACCTTTTTTATAAATTGATGAGTCTTCGGCATTTTCAGAGATGTAAAGTAGGTTATAGAAAGTGGCAATTTCAGTTTCCTTATCATCTCCATCTTTAAAGCTTAAGTTGGAAGCAATAGCAGTTTTTAAATATGAATTTCCTTTATATGATTCTTTTAATTCAGCATCAGAAATCAAATTTCCGAATACTTCTATTTGAGGTGCTTGTTTCTCCTTCTCATCAATTTTTCTTATTGATTCCGCATAGATCTCATGAATAATCTCTTTACCAGAAGAAATTTGCTTATAGTCTCCAATTATTTCGACAAGATCTTTATCTTCAAAATTCTGAAGTTTCTCTAAGTCAGATAAAAAATAGCAGTTAAATATTATTTTAGTCTCGGACGTGTTTTTATCTTTATCAACATTTTTAAAAATCTGATTGAACTTTATTTCAACATATTCTTTATCATCTTTTGTTTTAGTAAAGATAGGGTTTTCTGTAAGCATCCCTTTTAAAAATATTTTTTGTGTAGCCATAAATTAGAAAAAGTTAATAAGTAAAATATAGGGTTAATAACTTTCAAGAATCATCGTAAGCATTGGAACTTTTGATAGTCTTGGATTGTGCTAGATCAGCAATATTTATTTGTAACTTTCCACCTTGTAAAACTTCTTTAATCCTGTTTGTAAACATTGCCCCTGGATTTTTCCAGTAGTTCTTTCCATCTACTTGATCTTCTCTAACTTTGTCTTTTACTGACCATAAAACTGTTTGAATTTGTTTATCGGTAATTTCACCTTTATTTCTTTTCCTGATTAAACTTTGATAATAGAAAATGTTCTCTTTATCATTAAGCTCTGTTGCTAATAATTTTGCTTCAGGATCAAAACTATCAAAATCAATTTTTGATTTATCGAGAGTCAAAAAGAGCTTGGTTTTTGAAGAATCTTTTAAATCTTCGTTTTGTTTCTGTAACGATAACGACTGAGTATATTTACTTTGAGTATTATTCTCTTCTTCTATTATGTCGGACATCTTTGTCCCATCCTGTGCGGTCAAATTTGTCCTCTCTGGATCAGTCATTTTTGTCTGGTCACTTTTGTCAAAAGTATCAATAGGTAAAATATAATAAAGATTTGTTTTATTCTTTCCTCTTTGATTCCAATCAATAAGTCCATATTCTTTTAGCTCAATCAGATCTCTTCTGATTGTTCTCTCACTGATGCACAAATCTTTGGCAAGTTTGTCCTGACCAGGAAAACAGCTGTCTTTTTGCCATGCATAGTCAAGCAATAATGCATAAAGGCACTTTGCATTTCTAGAAAGCCTTTCAGCTTTCAAAACTATCCTTGGCACTTGGGCAAATCCTTTTTTTAAGGATTTATCAAGAATCTCCATTTTCCCTTTATTTAGATTTGTGTTCATTGGTTGGTAGGAAATAAAAATGGCAAAGGATCGACTCTTACCCACCCTCCGCTTTCACCTTTTTGGAAAACCTCTACGTGGTTATGTACCCCTGTAGAAAACCCAGTTGTCCCCATAAAACAAACTGGATCTCCATACTTAACAGTAGAGTTGTTTTCAGCTATATGGGCTGAGCAATGGCAATAGAGAATGCGGTAATATGTATTCGCAACATATGAGCATAAAGCTCCATATGAATCTTCAAAGTTAGTAACAGTCCCAATAATGATTGATCTATTTACAGCCTCTTGATTTGATTTGTCTAGGTTTTCTGCATACCAAGTTTCTGAAGGCACAATATCAACTCCTGTATGGACATTTGTAATACCGTTAATAACTCTAGTTTCGTTGTATCCTGAGGTTACAGATGCAAGTTCAGTTCTTGTAAGTCCAAGGGGATTTCCATAAGGAATAAAGATTAATCCAGTAAAAAGGTTGTAAACCATTTTGATTGTTTCCTTACTGTTTCCACCATACTGATCAATTTTTTGTTCAGCCCCACCACTTAAGCTTGAAAGTTTATTTGCAAGTGTGAAATAGTTATCACATAAATCAACTTCAGTGATTGTTCCGTTTTCATTACCATCAGTTCCATGACTTGCCCAATAATCTTCAGGTATTTCTAAGAACCCTCGTCCCCCACCTTTTTGTTCAATATCAAATTCTGCAATTGCTTGACCAAAGGATGCTAGGAGTTCAAATTCTATATTGTATTTTTCGTGTGCTTTATTTATACAATCTTTATGTTCAGCTGGAATTTGATCCAGATAGGTTCGTGCATCTACTGCCATTTGGTATGAAATTGATTGCAGTGCAAAACATCCGAAACAAAGCAGTCCAAGAAATAGAAAAATGACAACAGCTTTATATTTCCAAACTATTTTTGTAATAATTGGTCCAGCAATTGGAACAACTTTATTTGATGCTAAAGCAAGCTTGTTTCCAACAAAACTGTCTACCTGCTTTAAAGTATCCTTTGCCATTCCTCCTGAATTTTCGGTTGTATTATTCATTGGACATTTAAATTAAAATTTGAATTTACATTTAAGCCATCTTTAGATGCTTGAACATTTCCTGAAATACTTCCAGCATTTCCAGAAGGTACTGTAAAACTCGTAGCCATATTTCCACCACCATCAGATTGAGATAATGTGTAAACACTAGCTCCTGTTTTCCAATTGACAGTTACATAGCCAAAAGCACCACTAACCCCATTATTATTCTGATCTCTTACAGTGCAGTTAATGGCAACATTTGCCCCTGCTATTGGAGCTGTATTTGTAATTGAGCAACTTAGTTTTAAACCTGAAATTGGAGTGGGCTGAGGCTCAGGAGTAGGTGTAGGCGTTGGAACTGGTGTAGGTTGTGGATTGTTTTGTACAGGAGGATTATTTTGAGGTTGTGGTGCTGGTTCTACTTTTGGTTCTTCTTTCTTTTCGACTTCTTTTATAATAGTTATTATTTGACTTGCTTCCTCTCCATTTTTATTTTTTGCAATAACTTCAATTTTATTTTCACCATCAACTAAATCTATTTGCATTTCAAACTGACCATCGCCTGCAACATTAACACTTTTGCCATTAACCCACGCCTCATTATCTTTTTCAGTTAAGCCAACAAGTGTAACCTTGCTTTCTTTGGTTTTGTAACCATCAGTAAGATTTCGAATTATTACAGTTACTTTTTTATTTTCCTGATCTTGAGGCAATGTATCTGGATATAAAATAGGCTTACTATCATCTGTTGTCCCAAATGAAATATTAATTCCCCCATTTATATAAATCTCATAAGACAAAGCTATAAGAAAAGGAATCATCAAAGTAATGATTAAAAATATGTAACCGTGTTTTAGATTTTTTTTAACTTCCTGCTTCATTTTTTCTTTGTTGATCTAACTTTGCCAAGTCTTCCGCTGAAGAAGAAAATATCTTTTTCTCCGCTTCTGTGGCATAAATATATGTATGAGACTTAATATTTCCTTTAATAAAAAGTGCCTGTCCTTTTGTTAATCTAGTTATGTATTCACTTTCAGACTCTGATAAGTCAAATGCTTTAATTAGATTTGGAAGTGATTGTTTCTTTTGAGAAAGTATTAATGCTGTATCTGCGTTTTTTGCTATAACAGAGCCTTGTTGATGATTTAAAAAATCATCAACATCTTGAGAAATACAAATAACGCCAAGGTTATATTTTCTACCTCGTCTTACAAGATTTTCCATAAAAATAGCTGAGGATTCGTCTTTGAGAAGTAGGTGTGCTTCATCAATTATTAGAATTTTCTTTTTCCTGTCAGCAAGTACTTTCTGCCAGATGAAATTTGAAAGATAATATATTGATGCTTGCTTCTCAGCTTCAGGTACTTTTTGAATATTGAAAACCACCATTGATGAATTGAAATCAACATCGCTAGATGTTGGATTGTCATATAAATCACCAAGCTCACCTTTTTTGGAGTATTCAAGCAGTTCTATAGCGATTCTCTTGCCATCAGTACCTTGCTTTTCAAAACTTGAAATAAGATCTGTGACTGTTGGTGGTTCATTCAAATATGTTGAAGGGTCATCTAATATGATTCCTTTAGATAAATAAGCTTCGTTTACTGCTTTGCTCACAATCCCCCGATTGTATGTTTTATTTGAAAGCCAGATTTTTATTAATCCTTTTACAACACCTAAATGTGTTCGCATTGTTTCTTTTGAATCCACATCATTTGAAAAAAATTGAAGTGGATTTACTTTAGTTTTTGATTCTGGATTTATGTCAATATTTGTTCCACCAACATAATCACAAAGTGATTT
>CAZWRA010000049.1:0-5820 GCA_964635995.1 uncultured Candidatus Saccharibacteria bacterium | reverse complement strand
GTAATGGGAAGTGATGCAACAGGGAATGTTCAAAAAATTAATAAGATTAATCCATTGTTACCTTCAAATATACAATTAGAAAAGGATTTAGTTAATTTAATTTATGAACCATTAATAAGATATACACTTGTGGATGATGGTACAGGAAACTTTGTTGGAGGGGTACAAACAATTTTAGCTAATGAAATTATTACTATTTTCCCTGGAGCGAACTATGAGTTTACTATAAGAGAAAATGTTGAGTGGCATGATAGTGAATTAGGTAGAGAGCACTATCTAACAGCTGATGATGTAATTGCTACATTTGATTTATATGCAAGTTTAGATGAAGAAACTGCTTCAAACAGTTATACAAAAACATTAAAGCAGCTTCAATGGGTAAAAATTAATGATTTTACTATAAGAGTATGTACTAAACCCGATGTTGAGACTAACAGTATTTGCGATGAGGATAAAAACGTTACATATCCGATTTTCTCAAATTTCTTAGAACTAATAAGTTTTAAAATAATTCCCGAAGCATATGCTAAGGATATAAATTCATCTAACATTGACTCATCAGATCCGTTACTTTTTAGAAAGCCTGTAGGAACAGGTTTGTATAAACTAAACACAGTTGACTCAAATTCAATTACTTTAAGTGTAAATAAGAAACATGAACTTTATACAGATTCTATGGATATACAAACTATAGAATTTGAATATTTTAGAACACTTGAAGATTTAATCTCAGCACTTCAAAATGCTGAGGTACACTCATTAGCAACAACAAGTGTTGAATATAAAGAAAGATTAGAAGAATATAGCCAGATAGAAACCCATGTAAGTGATGTTCTCTATAATCAATTTTGGGCACTTTATTTCAACTTGCGTACAAGACCTGATGGAACATCTATAGCTCCTGAATTTTTACAAGATTCTAGAGTAAGACAAGCAATTTCTTCAGCAATAAATAGAAAGACAATAATTGAAGAAACATTAAGAGAAACAGGAGCAGAAGCCTTTGGACCAATTCCAGATATATCTTATTACTTTAATGAAAATGCTGGGTGGTATAGGTATGATATTGAACGAGCTAAGGAATTGTTAGACGAAGCAGGATGGACTTTAAAATCTGGTGATGAATATAGAACTAATGAAGATGGGGAGGTTTTAGAATTTTCACTGTACTTTGTAGATAATTTTGATAGAAGTCAGGTTGCTAAATCTATAAAAACTGATTTAGCAAAAGTTGGTATTAATGCTGTTATAGATAGGAAAGAACAGCTTGGAGATAGAGCAACTGAAGATACTCCAAATGGATGGAATTTACAGGAAGTTAATGATCAATTACTTTCACCAGGTCTTTTTGATGTGATTCTTTATGGAATGCAGACATTTATCGATCCAGATAGATATGAACTTTATCACAGTTCTCAATCTAGATATCCAGGACTAAATATTGCTGGTTACTCAAGTTCAGAGCAGACAGTAGATAAAAATGAAGACAGACAAGAAGGAGAGAGTAGTGTTATTCAAGTTCCTAAAGTTGATAGATTTTTAGATTTAGCTAGAAGTTTTAATCCTGAAGAGGATCGAGAGGCAAGACGAGACAGATACTATACAATTCAAGAACTAATAGCTTCAGATACACCTGTTGTTTATTTATACCACCCTCAATACCTATACTTTACTAATAGAGTTTTAGCTGAGGTAAGTCTTAAAGATGCGAATAGCATTGAAGAAAGGTTTATAAATATTCATAACTGGGAGCTCGATTAAGCCTTCAATTAATTATTCATACAGATTTCCACTAATTGTTACATAAAAGTGTTACTTTAAACACTTGTATTTTCTTCATAATTCTCTACAATAGTTATTAACAAATGGTGAAAAGTGGTGAATATTTCATAGTATAATTAGCAAATTATCCTAAGAGAAAAATGTTAATTGGAGAATATTCACAAGCTGTTGGTGATAAAAACAGAATTGCTATACCTAAAAAATTAAGAATTCAATTAGAAGGAGAGATCATTTTAACTAGAGGATATGACTTTAGCTTAATTATGATTGATCAAAGGAGATGGAAATTATTTATTGAAGAAATTAATACTAAACCATTGTTAACTTTAACAAACAGAGAAATAAAGAGATATCTTTTAGGGGGAAGCTTTAATATAGAGCCTGATAATCAAGGAAGATTTGTACTCCCAGAACAGCTCAAGCAATTTTCTGGAATAATTGAAAATGTAATATTTCTTGGAGTGGGTGAGTGGATTGAAATCTGGGATAAAGATAAGTGGGAAGGGAAGCTAAAATTACTATCAAATAATATTAGAAACTTATCTGAGAATTTGTATAAAGAAAGTAATAATCATGAATAAACACACACCAGTACTTATTGACGAATCAATCAACTCTTTAGAGATAACTTCAAAAGGTATATATATTGATGCAACTCTTGGAGGTGGAGGTTATTCCCAAAAAATTCTTGAGTTAAATGAGGAATGTTTAGTAATTAGTTTTGAAATAGATCAAAATACTGTTACTAGCTACTTAAACAATATAGGGAAATCAAACATTGAAGCCGAAGAAGGTATTTCTAAATTAAATTCAAATCATATAGTTGTAAATAAAAATTTCTCTGAGTTAAGTGAAGTTTTAAGTTCTTTAAAAATTTCTAAAGTAGATGGAATTGTTGCTGATCTTGGATGGTCATCAAATCAATTAGAAACTATTGAAGGCCTTTCTTTTGAAAGAGGTCAAGATGAGTTAGATATGCGCTTTAATCCTGATCTAGGAGTTAAAGCATCAGATTTATTAAATGCATTAGGAAGAAAAGAACTTAATAGTATTTTTATTAAATATGGTGATTTTAACAAAGGAGAAGCCATCAAGTTTTCCCAGAACATAATTAAAAGAAGAGAATCAAATAAGTTCAAAACAGTCTCGGATCTTGTAGAAGTAACCGAAAATACTTTTAGGAGATTTAACTCGAGAGCTGGTAGAAACTTAATGCAAACAAAAGCACGAGTATTCCAGGTTCTAAGAGTAGTTGTAAATAGTGAATATGAGAACTTACATGAGCTTTTACGAAAAGGATTCGAACATTTGAAAGAAACAGGAGTTTTAAGTATTGTGACTTTCCATTCTGGTGAGGAGAAAACTGTAGAAGAATTTATTAATTTAAATAAATCATTCTTAAGTTTTACACAAAAAGTACCTACTACTGAAGAAATTACTAAAAACGAAAGAGCACGAAGTGCAAAATTATGGATAATTAAAAAAATGAGCAGAAATAATCAAAAGAAAAAACCTATTTTCAAGAAATTCAATAAAAGATTAGCTATTGCAGTTTTATTACTTGTAGTTGTATTCTTTGGAAGTCAAATATATATTACTTCAGTTATCGGGACAAGTAATGCGGCTATTGAGGAGATTAGGCGAGAAAAAGATCAATTAAGATTGTCTAATGAAATTATTAGTTCTGAAATTGATGAACTAAAGTCTATTAAAAATCTACAGGCTGTTGCAGAAAAATATGGTCTAACTGAGAAACAGGTAAGTGAAATCTCAACAGTAGAAAGCATTGCCCTCGAATATTAAAATGGGTGAAAATAACGGATTTTTAAGCAATAAAATTAGAGTTATTCATATAATCTTCTTTCTGACATTTATTGTCATTTCAGCTTCGTTGTTTCGTTGGCAGATAATATATGCTGATGATTTTAAAAAAATTGCAGATGGAAGAGTATATTCTACAGAGCTTACTTCATTAAGAGGTAGCATTTATGCTAGAGATGGGTCAACACTTGCATATTCAGAGCCAAGATTCGATATGTATGTTTGGATTAGAGATCTTGAGTATTTTGAAGAAAAAGGTATACAAACAACAGATGAATTTGTTCGTAAGGTAGCCCCAATAATTGATAAAACTCCAGAAGAACTAAGAAAGATGATAAGGGAAAACTATGAAGATAATGGACTTTTATGGTTTCCAATTGCTGAGTCCCTAGATGCAGAACAATGGCAAGAGCTTAATACACTTACAACTGACATAGATACTGAAAGGATATTAAAAGGTTACAGATTTATCTCTACATCAAAAAGGATTTACCCAGAAGATAGGCTAGCAGCTCATGTTCTTGGCTTAACAAATACTCATAAGGATCAAGAAATAGGACAAGGAGGAATTGAAGGACATTGGAATGGAGATTTAAATCCAAGAAAGGGAATGGTTATAAAAGAGAATGATGCAATTGGACAGGCAGTAGCAAGTTCTCTTTTTGAAACAATTGAGCCAAAGCCAGGAAGTTCAATTTATACAACTATTGATAAAAAGTTACAGACAATTGTTGAAGAACAAGTTGAATCAGCTGTGAAAAGATTTGAAGCTGAATCAGGAACTATAATTGTAATGGATCCGAAAACTGGAGCAATTATGGCATTAGCAAATTACCCAGACTATAATCCGAACTTAAGAGAGGAAACTGAACCATCAGTTTACACAAATCAAGGAGTTACAATTCCTTATGAAATTGGTTCTATTGGAAAGATATTTACATTCGCAACAGCAATAGATAAAGGTGTAATCACCCCTGAAACAATTGTTCAACCTGAAGGACACGAGGGATGTGAAAAATTTACTAATGATTTAGAACCACTATGTACATGGGATAAAAAACCTCAACCTGCACTAACTGCTTTTCAATGTTTCCAAAAATCTGACAATATTTGCTTCTATCACATGCTTCATGATTTTATTATGGATATGGATAAATCTGGAGAACAGGTAAATAAAATTGATAGTAGAAGTTTTTATCAATATCTTTATGATTTTGGTATTGGAAGAAATACGGGAATTGATTTATCAGGAGAGGATCCAGGTCTTCTAAAAAATGGAGATGAATGGAATCTTGGAGATATTGCAGCTTTTTCTTATGGGCACGGTTATCTTTCAACACCACTTCAGACTATAAGTGCTGTTTCAGCGATTCCAAATGGTGGAGTTAGAATGAGGCCACATATAATGGAGAAAGTAGTTAAAGGAGATGGAGAAGTTATCCATTATGAGCCCCTACCATTTGATTTTGAAGAGCACATAATTAAACCAGAAACTGCTGAACTTGTTGGAAATATAATGCACCAAATTTATTTAAATGATATTCCTGCTTATGAGTATTGGTATGATGATTTAAGAAATTATAATATTGGAATGAAATCTGGAACAGCTTTAATTGCTAATCAATTTGGTTACACTTCTGATGTTAACTCCACTCAAGTAGGTTTCGATATGTCTGATGATAGGACGTTTATAATGCTAGTTAAGGTTAGTAAGCCAAAAGGTGGTCAGTTGTCTTTTTATAACTCTAGAATTATGTGGTTAGATACTTTTGCGGCTATAAAAGATCACTTAAATGTTCCTAGAATTGGGTAATAGACTTTCATGTTCTTTCTTCTTACTTTTTTATAACTAAAAAAGTAACAAAAAAGTTTTGGGGAAAATTCAGTCCATCCCTCATTCAATCTAACTCTTATCCTGTCTGGGACGGAATTCTCCCCAAACCCCAAATGTAATGTATATTATGATTGCTAGTTCTCTATATACTTTAATTAGAGTAAGATAAATACTTATATTTCGTCATAAGATAAAAAATACCTCAAAGAAAATATTTGATGATCTTAGGACGCATTGAGACACTTTAATAATTAACTATTACAGTGAATCTATGGCTAAAATTCTGCTAATACTACTGAAAGTATTTCTTCAAAAATTAATTCCAATATGACCTCTAAATGTAGATAATTACCAGATAAGGACAACTGAATTTTATCAAAAAT
>CAZWRA010000048.1:0-5897 GCA_964635995.1 uncultured Candidatus Saccharibacteria bacterium | reverse complement strand
TTTTTGATAAAATTCAGTTGTCCTTATCTGGTAATTATCTACCTTTAGAGGTCAAAGTTATTAGCTAAAATATGAAATATAAAAATTTAACAATCTCAATTGCTCTTATAGCTATAATTTCTTTAACAGTTTTCAGTATAACCAGAGTAGCTAACCAAACAACGGATTCTGGAAATATTGTAACTGAACAGTTTAATTTTGAACCAGATAATGTAGCGAGTTATGTAAATTTAAGTAAGAAGTCTATACCTTCAAATGCTCCTGAATTAAAAGTAGCTCCTTCAATAGAAGAAGTAGATAATAATAGAACAGTTGATTCAACAAAATTATTAATCGAAGTGAAAGCTCAGGGAGACAGTGGAAGTTTAATTATTGATAGTAATGACAACCCAATTATTGACGATATAAGTGTTTCTGAACAATCATGTGAGGGTGGGTATTTTGTGGAGGTTGCGTAAATAGATGTGCAACTTGGGGTGAATTAAGTGACGCAGGAGGAGGTTGTAATCATTTAATAGATGCTACATGTGGAGGTAAATGATACTGTATGCGCACAAGATGGAGCATTTCCTGGAGCAGCTGGTTGTTGTGCTGGTTTAATTCAGTGCGTACAATGAAATGGAAGGTGTGCAGTTAGTTGTCAGGTGACTTGTTTAAATGCACCTTCTGAGTGTAGTACAGGAGGTACTCCATGTTGTGGAGAAGCTACATGTCAGAATGGAGTTTGTACAAATCCAACAACTGGTGGAGGTGGATCAGGAGGAGGCAATACTGGCGGTGGTGATACAGGCGGGGATACTGGTGGCGGAACAGGCGGAGATCAGAATAAGATTCAATGTTGTCTTCAAGGAACTACTATTGAAACGTTTAGAGAAATTTGTGAACCAAATGGAGGAACAATTGGAACTTGCGCAATAACAACTTTTAGTTTTCGAAATGGACAGTGTATAGCAGATGCTGCTGGTACTCAAACTTACATGGATTGTTATAACGCAAATAAAGGATACGAATATAATGCAGCTGCTGGTTTATGTCTAACAAAACTAGGAGGAGTAAGTTTAGAGGAATGTGAAGCAATTAAAAGACAACAACAATCTTCTCAAACTGGACAATGTCCGGTAGATGAAAGCGCACCTTGTTCTAGAAAGTCTATTAACAGTACTACTACTATATCTGGAGAGCAATATAGATGCTCAATTGATTCAGGAAGTAGTTATTGCACCCCTACATTAATACAAAAGCCTCATTGCGAAACGTGTGAGGATAGCCCAAATCAAGCAGGATGCTTAGCTTATTGTTCAGGTCCAGCTCCAGAAATTGAATTTTCTTGCACAGCAGGACAAACTAAATGTATCAATGGCTTAGAAAATGTTTGTACAGGTGCGAGTGGATATCGTCCTACTGGAGCGACATGTGGTGGAGATGGTACAGGAGATTCACCATGTACGTCAGGAGAAGTAACGTGTATTGAAGGAAGTGAGTGGGTATGCTCAGGATCAAGTGGATTTAGAAATAGGAATGTTTCTTGTAATTCAACAGGAATTTGAGAATCGACTTGTACGGCAGGTGAAATTAAGTGTATAGGTGGATCAAATTGGGTATGTACAGGTACAAGCGGTTTTAGAAACCAAAATACATTTTGTGTAGATCAACTTAGTACTGTATTAGGTTCTAATAGAGGAGCTGATGGGAATATAGTTGAGCAAGTTGTTGACACTATAAGACAGACACCTGTAATTGTACGAATAACAGAAGCTGTTATTCAAGCTCAGGCAGGAGCATCAGAAATAGCTCAAGAAATAAAAGAAATAATTAATAACATTAATTTAACTCCTGAAGAGGTAAGAAATGCAGTTAGAAAAGCTGCAACAAAATTTGTTTGTGGTCAAACTCCACCAGTCTCAAACAATCCTGCTTATGGAGCGGGATGTAATCTTAATGTTGCTGTCAGATCATCAACTTATCAAGGACGAAGCTGTTACTGTGATCCTTTGAGTGAAACATCAAGAGGAATTGCCTTAGGAATATCATGTCAGACTAATTTAGGAGCTTGGCAATGTAATACTCCAACTCAAACAGCAGGACAAGGAGGAGGCGAAGTTATAGATGAATGTAGGTTATGTCAACGAAATAGTACTTGTAGCATTAATGCTGTGAATATAGAAAATTTTGATTTAGAGGCATGTATTTATAGTGCTTGTTCGGGAGTGTGTCCGGGATTGACTGCACCACAGACAAATCAATCTTGTGATTCTGAAACAAGCGTTCCAAATTGTATAACAGCTGAATTTAACGAGGTTGTATTTAAATATAATACAGTTGCCAGAACATGTGTGCCAGAATCTTCTGAGTCTACAAAGTGTATAGAGAAATCTGATGTCACCCCTGGTTTATGTCCAAGTGACAGGGGAACAGCTGGGTGCATGGAAAAACCTATAAATCATACATTCGAAACTCAAACTGGTACTAATGAGTGTTACTTTGATGAGATAAATCAATATTGTCAAAGTCAACCAATCTCAACAACAAGAAGTCCATCTATTAATAATGTGCTATTCTGTACTTGTATTCCAACTGATTCAACAACACCTTGTAATGAAGGTGGAAGTTATGAAACCAATGAATCTATAACAATAAACGATACTCAGTTTACTTGTACTAATAGTGGTTGGATAGGAGGCTAACTTAAAAAATATATAATCCCGCCCTTATCGGCGGGATTTTTATTTATGAAACAATACTATTTTTATACTAGAACCTGCTAAGTCCATTAGTTAATACTTCTGAATTAGTTAAATAATTTAGACTGTGAAACTACATACATAGTACTTAATTCAAGGTCGCCAGAAAGTGACAAGATTCTCATTAGAATATCGTAGACGAAATTTGTAGTTATGATAGACTCGGCTATTTAATGTTTTTTAGATGGCTGATACACTTCATGATACTGATACTTTTTTTGATTCCACTAATGCCTATAATTTAGAGAGGCCAGATGTAATTCCAGTAGATAAAAATACTATAATTATTGATGAAGTTATTTATAAAGGCGATTATAGACCTTTAAATTCAATTTTAATTCCAGTAAGAAATGGAGATCTTAGACTTATTGTAACTCAAGATTGTGATGGCAATTTTCTTTACGTCTCTGAAAAAGAGTATGAAAGTAGGGCATAATAAATTAGTAAATAAGTTTTAATGGTTTCTCAAATTAAAGATACTTCAGATACGGATACCTTAGGCACCTCAGTAACAAAAGAAGCTAGAATACAAATTAATTCTTTTTCACATCTTTCTGAATATAATTATCTAATAACAAGTTTAGAAGACAGAACAATAACTGTTGAAGAAATTCCTGAAGCACATAAAAGAGTTTGCGCTCTTTATTCAGAAACGCTAGATTACTTAACAATAAGATCAAAGTATTCATACCCACACCAATCCACAGACGCTGAAGTAGCTGAAGTTTATTATATTTATAACCTACTATTAAAATCTCATAAAATTGTACAGACAACGGAGGAAGATATTGACTTGAAATTTCGGAATAAATATAGACTTGCAAATGTTATGGCTAAACATTCAATTTATTGGAATTATTCTGCTAGTTTAATGGGATTTACTGGAACTGGTTTTGAATCTCTTAAATCACATTTAGATTTTGTAAGGACAATGTCCTTTGTTGTTTATAATTTAATTCCTAGAGAAAATGCATACTTATGGGTTAAATATTTAAAAGCGAAAGCTATAAACAGTTCCTTTTGATGAGACATCTACCTATAACGATGAGTCGAAGAGAATTATTGTAAAAGATGAAGATGTAGAAGAGGTTTTATATTTAGTAGAAAGTTTAAGGGAAGAATTAGATGCTTTCTTTAAAAACTTTGGGCTTAATATAAGAAATCCATTTCACAAATTAAATGTGCTTGAGTTAGTTGAACTGCAAAAAATGATCAGTTATATCAAAGCTGAATTAGATCCTAGAGAAGCTTAATCCACATAACTTCTTAACCACATTTCAGTTATAAATATTCTCCAAAAAATCAGATAATCGCCCTTTTTTTTCCCTTCAACTGTCTCTCTAAATTCTTTTAAGACTTGTTCAGCGTTCCAGAACTCTCTAGATTTAAACCTCTCAGAAGAAAATATTTCAATAAATTTGTCAGACTTACGTTCTATCCATTCCCACTCTGGATTAGTAAAGCCAACTTTTGATCTTCTAAGTCTATTTTTCTCAGGAATAATACCTTTCATCATATTTCTATAAATAAATCTATTCCATCCAAATTTAATTTTCTGATCAACAGGTAATTTAAAGATGTATTCAACGACTTTATGATCAAAGAAAGGTACTCTTGATTCAAGTGAATTAGCCATTGAATTTTTATCTTCGTACCTTAGAATAGAAGGAGTAGTATCTCTTAAAACATCATTAAATAAACGCTCGTTAAGATTTCTACTCATTTCAAATGAGGTTCCTAATCCTTTATTCCTATCTTTAAAGTTTTCACTTAACATTCGAAGCGGGCTCAGAGGCTCTTCAGACGCTCTATTTTCCTTCCATCTTTTAAAAATGAATGGAAAGTAAAGGTCTTTACCCATCCAAGTCTCACGCAACATTTGCCAATATTTTCCTTGATCTTTTGCAGTTTTAAGATAAGTTAAGAAATAAGGGATATATCCAGCTAATAACTCATCACCTCCCTGTCCCGAAAGCAAAACAGTAACTTGTTTTCTAGCTTCCCTCATTACTGTGTAATATGCATAAGGAGCACCACTAATTACAGGTTCTTCCTGAAAATACACCCAACGCTCTAAATCTTCCCAGAAAGTGTCTACATCAGGTTTAATTTTTACAGACTTAATTCCTGTTGATTTAACAACAGTGTCTATATACTCTGTCTCATCAATTGTCTCTCCAGGATGAACTGCAGAAAATGCAATAATCTCTTGAGGAGCTTCAGGGTATTTCTTATCGTAAAGCTTTTTAGATAATGCTGTAATTCCGCTTGAGTCTAAACCACCAGATAGTGTTACTCCAACAGGTACATCTGCAATTAAATGTAAGTCTACCGCCTCTGTAAAAATTTCTTTAAATTCATCAGCGTATTCTTTATCCGATTTTTTTGAAGAAAAATCAGGATTATATTCTGGATTCCAGTATTTTTCTATTTCAAAATTACTATCAGCCTTTACAATCATAAAATGTCCAGGCATTAATCTTTTTATATTCTTAAAGAAAGTATTTTCATCTGCATCATGAACCCTATATGTAAGAAATTTATAAAAAGAAGCCTCATCAGGATCTCTAGAAATATTAAAGTTCGCTAAAAGCGCTTTTATTTCTGAACTGAAAACTACTCTTTCATCAACTAAAGAATAATAAAGTGGCTTAATTCCTAATCTATCACGTCCAATAAATAGCTCTGATTTATTTTTATCTAAAAGTACAAAAACAAACATTCCTCGAAGATGATTAATAACATCTGTTCCCCATTCCTCATACCCATGAACAATAGTTTCAGAGTCTGATTCTGTTACAAAATTATGTCTTAAAGCTTTGAGTTCATCTCGTAATGATTGATAATTATAAATTTCTCCGTTTAAAACTAGTTCAATTGATTTATCTTCGTTTTGAATAGGGTAAATATTTTTAGATAGATCAATAATTGCCAATCTTCTAAATCCAATAGAGAAATTTGAATTAACGATATACGCAGCGTCGTCAGGGCCTCTATGGTGAATACTCTCTGTCATTCTCTTTAAAACCTCTGAATCTGTTTTTCCTGTAAAACCTACTATTCCACACATGTATAAATTCTACCACCTAAATACGATTATGTTGACCTCTAAAGGTAGATAATTACCAGATAAGGACAACTGAATTTTATCAAAAA
>CAZWRA010000047.1:0-7233 GCA_964635995.1 uncultured Candidatus Saccharibacteria bacterium | reverse complement strand
CATTGCAAGCAATTTCGACCGCAAAAGTGGGGATTATCTTCCTTTAGTTTACAGATAACATTTGCCAATTATTTATCTAAGCGATATCATTACAAGTTTAATTATTATTGTATTCTCAATGAAGATAAAAAAGGTACACGCAAGGCAAATTATTGATTCAAGAGCAAATCCTACAATTGAAGTAGATTTAATACTTGAAGATGATTCTTTTGGTCGAGCAGCAATTCCAAGTGGAGCTTCAACTGGAGCTCATGAAGCACTAGAATTAAGAGATGGAGACAAGTCAATTTTTTTGGGTAAAAGTGTTTTAAAAGCTGTTGAAAATGTAAAAAGTTTAAACGATAAATTAAATTTAAAAGAATTCAATTCACAAGAAGAACTTGATGAGTACTTATTAGAACTTGATGGTACTGAAAATAAATCAAACTTAGGGGCAAATGCAATTTTAGGAATTTCACTAGCTTTTGCTCATGCTGTAGCAGCTAGTAGAAAGTTACCTTTATTCAAATATATTAATCAAGTATATGGAGGAGAGATGAGTTTACCAAGACCAATGTTTAATATTATGAACGGCGGGAAACATGCTAACTGGTCAACAGATATTCAAGAATTCATGATTATTATACAGAATGAAGATTATTCAGAACAGCTAAGAGCTGGCTGCGAGATATTCTTAAATTTAGGAAAAATTTTGGATGAAAGGGGAATGAATACAAATATTGGTAATGAAGGAGGATACGCACCTGGATTTAGAAATAATGAAGAAGCTCTGTCAACAATATCTGAATCAGTTGAAAAATCAGGCTATAAGTTAGGTGAGGATGTGTTTTTTGCATTAGATGTTGCATCAAGCGAATTCTATAATGCTCAAAATGATACTTATATGTTAAAAACTGAAAATAAGGAGATCTCAAAAGATGAATGGCTTGAAACTTTAGTTTCTTGGACTGGAAAATATCCATTTTTAAGTATTGAGGATCCTTTCGCTGAAGATGATTGGTCAATGTGGTCAAAATTTACTCAAAAAGTTGGTGATAAACTTCAGATAGTAGGAGATGATTTACTTGTAACAAATGTAAAAAGAATTGAAAAAGCAATTAAAGAAAATGGATGCAATTCATTATTAGTGAAAGTTAATCAAATTGGGTCTTTAACCGAAACATTCGCTGCTATGCATATGGCGAAGGATGCAGGTTGGAATAACGTTGTCTCTCATAGGAGTGGCGAAACCGAGGATGTAACAATTTCACATATTGCTGTTGGAACTGGCGCTGGGCAAATTAAAACTGGTGCTCCAAGTCGAGGTGAAAGAACTGCAAAATATAACGAGCTATTGAGAATAAGTGAGTTATTATAGGAATTTTAAAAAAATATTACGCTTTATATAATTTTATAAAGCGTAATACAAAAATGCCAAAAATTCTAAACTATATTTCTGTTGAGATTGCCTGAATCACTGAATCTAAAACTTCATCTCTAAGCTTTGTATTTGGATTCTCTGGTGTACTTAAATAAGACTCATCAAGGTAAACAATATGATGAATTAAAGATGGATCCTTTTCTAGTCTTTTTAATACATCTACAAACTCAGAAGCTTGGCTTCCAACTAAAGCCTCAAGCTTAGAAGTATCTTCAAAATTTGTAGATTCTAACTGTTCTAATAGATCATGAAGTGTTTTATCCATTAGATCTCTAGGGTGAGTTTTTAGGCCACCAACTATTTTATTAAGCATATATATCTGTAAATCTCCCTCATTTAGTCTTTTATTAACTTGCTCAACATCTTCAGTCCCTCTTCCATTTAGACGGTCATTTCTATAAGACCTGCTGGCTATCAAGGATATAGTAAATAACCTTGAACCTAAATAATCTCTTATGTCTTTCAAATGATGAATGCTTGGCTCTGCAATCGATAAGTGTGCTTTCACTTCAAAAGAATTTCTTCTATAACCGTATTGCTGTCCATTGTTTGAAAGAGTATAAATTCCTATCATTTTTTCTTCTGTAAATTCAGAAGGATCTACACCTGCTTCTTTTAACCTATCATCATCTCCTCTAGACTCTCTTGTAGTTGATTTTTTAACTACAGTAATCATAATTGGTCTGTTAATATTTAATCTTTCTCCAATAAAATCGCTTGCCTCTTCTATAATACTCATCACATAAGTCTTACCAGCACCTGGAGCCCCTAATACTCCAAATACCTTGCCTTCAAATTTATCAGATAAAGTTTCAGTTTTCTGATATGTAGTTTCTGTAGTTTCTGCATTTAATGATCCACTAGACATAATCAATAATTAACATATAAATTAACGCTGCATTTTACCACACTATGTCTAAATACAGCAGCCCTAAAGAAATCTTCTTCAATAGTTATTATCTTAAATAATTTAGGTCAGAATTCAAATAGGTCAATTGGGGTTTTAACAATAAATAATACATTTGTCTGAATGAATAATTCCTTTCTCTTTATCTATATTCGTAATATTTTTTGTAAGCATTGCTATTCGGAGAAACAAATGACACATCTATGTTTTCTTTTTGAGAAAGATTCATTAAGGTCGTTCCTACACCAGGAGAAAGAGTTGCAAAATATAATAGATCAATGGAAATTGAGAGATAATTAAAATCATAAGATATTTATCTTAAACTTTAAAAATAGGTTCTGAAATGAGCCTATTTTTATATTTCAACAATATTCATATCTTGAAAATTAATTCGTATTACTCCTTACACATAATCTACTAGTCTTTTTCTGTATTCAGGCTTAATGTAATATCCTTTTTGATCTGGATAAATGTACCTTACCATTTGTGCATTATACAAAATACAATAAGAAGCAACATGATCAATTCTACGGTCTACTCCTCCATATATTTCTAATACCAAGTTATAATCTGCTATTTCAGCTCTTATTCCTCGAACCCTAAACTAAGGGGCTATATCCTATTCCATAAAGTCTAATATTTCATAAAACTTCATGGTTGCCATATCCAATATATCGTCTAAATCCTCTATAAGCAAATTTATCGGAGAGTTTAGTGCTTCCGATAGTAAAGGAATATTGTATTGATGGATCCGCTAATAAAGGCAATGAACATGTTTCATAAATTCAATCTTTAATAAGTATAATAGTTTAAAGCGAATAAGAATGCAGCTGTAATCATTGATTTTTTCTTGAATCTGTTTAATCTAAGTACCAAAAATGACTTTAACCATGCAAATACCTTCTCAATACTGTAACGTATCTTCTTTTGCTCTTTTGTAAACTGAAATCGCTTTCTCCTTTTTCTGTTTTACCCTTTTTCATTTCTATTTGTACCTGACAGTTCTGTGCTTTTAATTCCCTTCTTCTTTCTCTTCGCTAATAACCTTTGTCTAAATACATCTCGTAGGGTAAGTTTCTCTGCTTGTGTAGTACTTTATCCAGTATCAATGAATCTGATTTGGAACCTGGGTCAAGTGACCAAGTTATTGGAATTAAATCCTCTGTAACTTCAAGTGTAATTTTGAGACAATAATTATGATATTTTCCAGAGTACCTCAATTAGGGCTTAACCCTGTAGGATACAATATCACTAGAATCTACAATGCTTTTCGGAGGTCTGCCTTTTACAAGGTGTTCTGTTATGGAATTGAAGAATTTCAGAAGTGGTCCTCTTCTTTGTATTTCTTTAAGGTATTGATAGCAGACCTTACGATGTTTAATATTTCTCCAGCCGCAGTTAGTTTTAAAAAGTTTGTATAGCTCAATGAGTATTACATTTCTTGGTATTGGAGATCTACCAATTTTAGGTTTTTGACGTTTTGGAAGATGTGTTTCCAGTTCGCCAATGAAGTTATCGATGGTAGAATTCATTGGATGGTGATTAATAGTTTAAACACCTTATTTAACACCATCCACTCTTACTATTCAATTTCCGGAACATCTTCAATACAGAAGCAATGCCGCTATCAGTTAGGCTAATTCGATCAATCTCTAAATTAAGCTCTACTAATGGAAACGAATTAATTTTTTCGTTAGTAGGATCTATCCCTGCATTTAAAAGTCTTACTCCGATAAGTGCATCTTCTGCCATTTTTATAAGTTAAGCAGAAGAATATAACAGAAAATCTAATAAAGTAAATAGGGCCTAAAGAATAATCAAACTTTCTCCTTTCATTATTTCAGGCTTTTTAATGCCCATCAAATCTAGAACAGTTGGGGCTATATCTTCTAAACTTTCCTTTCGGTCGAGTTTACAATCAATGTCGCTTACAAGAATAAATGGCACAGGATTAGTTGTGTGTTGAGTGTGTGGTTGGCCAGATTCATAATCCCACATTTGATCAGAATTACCATGATCAGCAGTAACAATTAAGACATAATCTTTTAATTTATCTTTAATAGCTTCATAAACTTTTCCAATACAGTAATCTACTGATTCAGCAGCAATTACCGCTGCCTCATAGTTTCCTGTATGCCCAACCATATCTGTATTTGGGTAATTAACGACAATAAAGTCATAATCATCGTTATTAATATGTTTAATCACATTATCTGTAAGCTCAAAAGCTCTCATGGATGGCTCAAAGTTATAATGGGGTTTTACATATCTGTTTGATTGGATTAATTTCCAATCTTCTAATGGAAACTCCTCTTCCCTACCAGCATTCATAAAGAATGTTAAGTGTGTGTACTTTTCAGTTTCAGTCATATGTAACTGTGATTTTTTAGCATTTGCTATTGTGCTAGCCAATGTTTGGGAAATATGTTCTCTTGGGAAGGCAATATTAGTTTCGAATTCTTCTGAAATAGAAATAAATGTTACAACATAATTTTCTTTAGTAGTTTTTTCAAGTGACTTACTTAAAAGCTGGTACATTCTATCAGTTCTGTAATGAAAGAAAATAATTGCATCTTTTGGTCCAATAATTCCTTTTTCATCAATTACATGTTGTTCGAAGAATTCGTCAGTAGTGTTGTGATGGTAATTGTCATTAATAACTGTATCGTAAGACTGGTATTTACCTCCTTTTCCTTCAAAGATCAGCTCAACACTTTTTTCTGTTCTACTCCACTCTCTGTCTCGGTCTAGAAAAAATCTTCCCTGTACTGTTGAAATAGTGGCTTCTTCAAAATCATGATCCTTTAACGCCTCCGCTACATCATCTAAATATTTTTTCGCGGATTTTGGAGGTGTATCTCTTCCGTCAGTAAATGCATGAACATGTATTTTTTTTACTTTTTCTTGAGCAGCAAGATCGATAAGAGCTAAAAGATGATGAATCGATGAATGAACATTTCCATCTGAAACAATACCTACAAGCTGAAGTGCGCTATTATTTTCATTAGCATGCGCACAAGCCTCAACTAAGACCTTATTATGAAAAAATGACTCATCTTCAATTGATTCAGTAATTCTAGGAAGATCTTGTTTTAAAATCTGTCCAGTTCCAATAACCTGATGGTTAATTTCACTTGTTCCGAACTGTCCTTCTGGAAGTCCAACTGCCTGCCCGTCACTTTTAAGTCTTATGTTTGGATAATCTCGAACTAATTTATCAAAATTAGGAGTTTTTGCATTCTCAATTGCGTTGAATTCATCTTTTTCTCCAAGACCCCAACCATCTAGAATAAGCATTACTACTTTTTTATTAAATTTCATATATTAGTAATCCTGAAATAAGTTTAATCTACCTTAATAATCTCAAAAAGATTTGGGAAGTAACCATGTTCATCTATAGGAGTTTTTCCAATAAACAAAACTTTCTGGCCTGATTGAACAATTCCATGCTCTTTTGCCATATTCATAACCATCCCAACTGCATTATCTCTATTGTAAGCGTCTGAACCATGCTCTATACCTCCAAAAGTTATTGCTTTTACAATATTTTTTGTAAGCATCGCAGTTCTTTTGTAGAAATCATTACTTGTAAATAAGTAAATTGGTTGATTAATCATATGCCTAGAAAGAAGTCTGGCAGTTGTTCCAGTTTTAGAAACGACAATCACAGAATCAATTTCATCCTCCATCTCAATACATACATCAGCAGCAGCCTTAGTTAATGCATCAGCAGTTGTTGACCCATGAGCTCTAGAATCTATAACGTATGGGCAGTATTGTTCTTCAGCTTTAAGAGAAGTGCTTGTTAGGAATTTAACAGCTTCAACAGGATAAGCTCCTGCAGAACTTTCTCCTGAAAGCATAACAGCGTCAGAACCTAGTAATACAGCTGTTGCTACATCTGCTACTTCAGCTCTTGTAGGTCTAGGATTTTCTGTCATTGATTCCAGCATTTGGGTTGCAGTAATTACAGGCTTTCCAGCTTCATTACATTTTTCAGTAAGAATTCTCTGAACATGAGGTACAGCTTCTAAACCAAGCTCAACTCCTAATCCTCCTCTTGCAATCATAATTCCATCAACAACTTCTAAAATTTCATCAATTTTATCTACTCCTTGTTGATCTTCAATTTTCGCAATAATCTTCATTGTCTTAGCGCCACCATGTTCAGCTACAAAATCTTTTACAGTTTGTGCTGCTTCTCTAGAATTCATAAATGAGGCGGAAACAAAATCCCAACCTGTTTTAATTGAATGGACTAAATTTTCTTTATCTTTTTCAGTTAAAACTTCAGTTGAATAATCAGCTCCTGGAAGATTAAGTGCCTTTCCTGGTTTAAGAACTTCACCGTAAACAACTGAGCAGAACATTTTATCTCCCTCAATTCTTTTAAGTTTAAGTTCAACATCACCATCTCCAACAACAATTCTCTGTCCTGGCTTTAAGAAAGTATATAGATCATTGTAGTTTGATGGATATATTTCATCAGTATCTGTATTTCCAATAATAATCTCATCTCCAGCTTTAATTTTCTTTGGATCTCCAAACTTATTCATTCTAACTTCAGGACCCTTAACATCAACCATTAATGAAACATCGTCAGAAACATCCTTGACTAATTTTTTTACCTTATCTAATTCTTCTGGATCTGCAAATGCTCCATTAACTCGAGCACAATTCATCCCGTTCTCAATTATTTTACGCATAACTTCAGGGTCCCAAGTAGCTGGTCCAATTGTACAAACTATTTTTGTTTTCTTATCCATATTCTATAAACATTAAAATCTATTTATTCAAAAATATAATAACACTTTTGTAAAATTAAATTACTTACGGTTTCTTAAGAAAATATTAAAAATTGACCTCTAAAGGTAGATAATTACCAGATAAGGACAACTGAATTTTA
>CAZWRA010000046.1:0-7363 GCA_964635995.1 uncultured Candidatus Saccharibacteria bacterium | reverse complement strand
CATTGCAAGCAATTTCGACCGCAAAAGTGGGGATTATCTTCCTTTAGTTTACACTATTCTATTTCTGTTTTGATTATCGATTTTGGTAAAATAGTCTTTAATGGAGACCTCCATAATATTTGTAAGTTTCTCTAGTACTTTAAGTTCACTATCTTTTTGTTCAAAATCAACATCGAACAATGTAAAGTTATTATAGAAAAAGTAGTTACTATAAAAATCTTCAATCAATATGCGATAATTCCCATCACCTGAATCATCTATCTCATAATCTAAAAACGATTCCTTACAAATTAGACTTGCAGACAATTTTCTTATAAATTGATAACATTCCTTGGCTTCTTCTTCTTTTATTATGTCTAATATTCCAATTAAGACGAATTTGTCCTGTGTACATAAATAATTCAAAAAGCCTCTGTCAGTAAGTGCAGAGTTAATCAATTCATCTGCATATTTATATTCTTTACTTACAGTTTCAAGGTTTGAGTCTTTTTTTAAATTCTTAATGGTATTTCTTAAATTATCATTATTTAAAAGTAGAGTACATATTAAGTAGTAATTTTCATTTGTAATGGGTATTTGTAATTTTAATAGACCAAAAATCGTTTCAAAGAAAATCTCTGGATTTTTCTTTTTGTATTTTAATTGTTTTAGTAGACTATCCGTAAATAATGTAGCTCTGAAATAATTTATTACTAAAATTACTAGCATTACAATACTCATAATCTTAAAAATAAGACCATTAAGTATAAATTCTGGAAGTTGAAACCCTAGTTTTAAAACTTCTTGCTGTCTTATCAACGGTGATAATTCAGTTAAAAGATTAAGCCTAATTACCCCTAATATTGTAATTATAGTAAATCGGGGTAAATATGATTTCTTAAATATAAATTTGTAATTCTTACTACTATTTAAAATTCTATACCCGCATAAATTAGTGCTAGAATTTGTAATAAATCCGCCCAACTTAACAAGGCTCTAATATCGTCTATATTCATAGCTCAATTATACTGCTAAATTGATGTAATAAGTCATAATTGAATTTCTAATTTCTCGCCATAATCTACCCCATAAAAAATAATCCTCAAGGGATTATTTTTTACGTATTGATATGAATTTTCTACTGTTTACTTTCAGCGTACTTCTTGAAGTTATCTAAAATTGCTTGCCAACCTTCTCTTTGTAATTCAGCTGAATTCTCTTCTTCCAAATCAAAAGTAACTGAAACATGAGTCTGTCCATTCTGTTCTTTCATTTCTACTCTAACTACTCTATCATCACTCATTTTATATTGTAGCAATCTATTCTCTTCGATTTCTTCATAAACTCCTTCAAAATCAAAACCCTCACTTCCATCTTTAGCCTCCATTCTATATGAGAATTTTCCTCCAACGGTTAAGTCGTTAGAAGCACTTGGAGTATGCCAGTCTTCAGAAGCATTATTCCATTTTGTTACATGCTCAGAATTATTATAATCTTCCTAAACTTTATCTATTGGGGCATTTATCGTTGCTTGAACAGTTATTGACTCAGCCATAGTTTTATTATTAAGAAATATACTGTTATCTTAAAATATCATACATTTTCCTAAATTTCCTTTTTATAAAATATATGTAATTCGGACTTACAGTTGAGTAGCGATATATATATATATATATATGATATAATGATACATGTATAATTACTGTAATAGGAGAAAATAAGTCACTTTTTTAACAAATTACAGTCTTATATATAAGATTATTTATTATTAATTATTTTATGAAGAAATTTGCTATGTTTTTAGCATTTTTCACAGTAGCTACAATGCTTCTACCATTAAATAAGCTAGAAGCTGCAGCTAGACCACAAAAGTACAGTGTTTCTTACTCAACTATATATGATTTAGTGGGTAATGCATATGTTACTGTAACTTCATCCTATACAAATACAGGTAAAAGACCTGTTCCTGCAAGAGTAAATTATAAATTTGCTAATATTGGAGAAAACAAGATCTCTGAATTTAACACTTTAGATACTTGTTTAAAGAAAATGACACTTTTAGATGAGGTAAAATTTATTTGTGGTAAAGAGATTTATTCAAAACCATATGTAGTTCAGTCAAGCGAGACAATAGTTTCTATCAACACTTTCAAAATTGATAAAACTTATGTTGATAAAGATAAGAAACTAAAGATGGAGGTTATATTTAAAGATGGCGTTATGGGCAATATAGATAAATCTTTAAAATCAAAGATTGATCTTGAAAACCCAGGAGTTATCATATATGTTCCTTACGAAGAAGTTAATTTCTCAAGCTCTAAGAGAGGAAGTTTCTAATACTTTATAAAAAATATTAAAAGAGCCTTTAGGGGCTCTTTTTTTATATAAAATTTGTAATCATAACAATAGAAAGGATAGCCATTCCTCCCATTATCAAATCTTCAAAAAGTGTAATAGTTGAAAGAGGAAGGTCAATTATTGTGCCTAAACATGCACATTTAAAATTCTTATTCATAGATTGAACAACTCCTATTAAAGAAATGGTCATTAAAATAAGAGTTACAACATTAACTTCTAGTAATGAAGTCCTAGCTAAAAATAAAATTCCTAAACATAATTCTAAAAAAGGGTAAATATATGCATAAATCTTAGACCTTTTTGCAAGAATGTCATAACTAGTATAAGCTTCTACAAATTCATCAAAAGCTAAGAATTTAAACATACTAAAGAAAATAAAGAAATATCCCATAACTGCACTCATCCATTTTCCAAAAGCATTATCATTTACCACAATTAAATGAAGGAGACTTAAGATAAGTATAAAAAGAATGATTACTGCGAATTTTGTATATTCTTTATCGTAATCTGGATTATGTTCATGAGAATGGTGATCGTGATCCATATACAAATATATCAAAACTTCTTATTAAGTTTAATATTTATCCAAGAGATTTTAAGCTCATTCCTCCATCAATAACTAAAATCTCACCACAAACTGCATCATTTTTAAGTAAAAATATAATTCCGTCAGCTATTTCTTCGGGTTTTATCCAACTATTTATTAAATGATCTTTTGCATGCTCTATTAAAGTATCTTCATACATATCTCCCCACATTGGAGTTAAGGTTTTACCTGGTGCAATTGAATTAACAAGAATATCAGGAGATAAATGTTTAGCTAGATTTTTCATATATGAATCAAGAGCTGCCTTTAATGCCGAATATGCAATAGCATCTGGACGACCATGACCTAACTTGCCGTGAACTGAAGAAACAAAAATAATCTTTCCTTTTTTTAACAATTTTAAAGCTTCATTCGTAATTTTGATTTGAGCTAAAAAATTTATTTCAAAGATATTTTGAAAAGATATAATACTTTCAGGGCTATCTTCTAAATCAAAAATTCCAGCATTGTTTATTAATCCAAGTAGCTCACCATACTCTATTTTAATTTGTTTAAACATGTTCTCTACTTCAGAATCATTTTTTATATTTGCCTTTATTGCTATTGAATTAGTTTTTAATTCACTAACGATTTCATTAGCTGCTTTTTCATCTGAAGCATAATTAACAATTACATTAGCTCCTTGTTCTGTTAAGTATTTTGTGGTTATTCTACCTATTCCTTTTGAAGCTCCAGTAACTAGGATGTTTTTATTTTTCAAATCCATTAGATTTTTATAACTAATTTATTTTAACAAAAACCCATATACTATTTTAGAATATATTAAGATTGTCATTAAAAATATAGTTGAAATATATATTATTTTTACTTAGTATTGAATATGGAACTAATTGAAAAAATTAACAAAATATTAAGCAATATTTCTATTGGTAATCATCAAGAAATTAACGGTGATTTGGACGAAATAGAAAGAGATGAATCATTAAAACAAATTGTTCAGAACATTAAAAGATTAAATGAAGATCTTACAAATCTTAATAACCAATATAGTGAGCAAAAAAGAATCTACGAAACTTTATTAAATAACCTTCCAGGAGCTGTTTATAGATGTTCTAATGAAATTGATTGGCCAATGTATTTTATTTCAGAGGGAGTTAAAGACTTTACAGGATATACTGCCCAAGAATTTCTAAGTGGGGAAATAAAATATGCTGATCTTATAACTGAGGATTTTCAGGAGTCAGTATGGAATGATGTTCAAAAATCTATTCAAGAAAGACTGCCCTTTAGAATTATATACTCCTTAAGATCGAAAGATGGAAAACTTATGTGGATTTGGGAACAAGGCGTTCCTATATTTGAAAAAGATTTCCAAGTAAAGTTTATTGAAGGTTTTATGACTGATATTACAGATAGAATTAACACAGAAAAGTATGCAGAAAGCATGAATAAAGAATTAAATACATTAAATCAGGCAACTGTAATTAGAGAAACAGCAATGTTTGAATTAAAGAAAGAGTTAAGGGATTTGAAAAAGGCTCTTGAGATTAAAAAGGTTGAATAAAGCTGTTGTTTTAAGTTGAAAAAGATATGCCATTTTGAATGGTAAGTTATAGATTTTGAAAAATATCAGAAAGGACGGGTCTGAATTTATGAATAAAGTATATATTACTCCGATCTTTTGATATTAACTATCTATCATACTTAATAAACTACCCCTTTTCTTCATTATCGTGAAATATCAACAATGATTTGCTGTTTTTTAATTTTTTTCAAAGTGGTATAATTCCAAGCGTTATATAACAGGTATGGAAAAAGAGAAAATACGAAATATTGCTATTATTGCCCATGTTGATCATGGTAAAACTACTCTTGTAGATGCATTCTTAAAACAGTCAAACATATTCAGAGATAATCAAGAAGAAATGAAGATGGAAATGATTCTTGATACTGGTGAATTAGAGCGTGAAAAGGGAATTACAATTAAAGCAAAAAATATATCAGTAGATTACAAAGATCATATTATTAATATTATTGATACTCCAGGTCATGCAGATTTTGGAGGAGAGGTTGAAAGAACATTAAATATGGCCGATGGTTGTTTGCTGATAGTAGATGCTCAAGAAGGACCAATGCCACAAACTAGATTTGTTTTAAAGAAAGCCTTAGAACTTAACCTAAAGCCAATTGTAGTTATAAATAAAATTGATAAACCAGCTTCAAATATCCCAAGAACATTAAGTAGAATTCAAGATCTATTTTTAAATCTTGCAACAAATGAAGAGCATTTAGAGTTCCCGGTATTTTATGCTATCGGAAGAGATGGAAAGGTTTGGGATCACGTTCCAGCAAACACTTCAGAAGATGTTACTATACAGCCTTTATTAGATAAGATTATTGACTATGTTCCATCACCAACAGGAGATGAAAGCGGTCCATTTCAAATGCAAATTACAACTCTTGATAATGATCCCCATACCGGAAGATATTTAATAGGAAAAGTTCGAAGAGGTTCTGTAAAAACAGGAGATTCGGTAACAATTGTTTTACCTACTGAGGATGGTTATGAAGTCGATGCAAAAGGAACTGTTAAGAAAGTTTTAGTAAAAAAAGGATTAAGTTTTTCAGAAGTTAAAAGCGCTTCAGTAGGTGAGCTTATAGCAATCATTGGAATTGATTCTAAAGCAATTGGCGCCACAATTTGTGCAAACGATAAAATAGAAGCATTACCTGTTATAAAGATTTCAGACTCTTCAGTTAGAATTAAAATAGAAGCGAATACTTCACCATTCTTAGGAAAAGAGGGAGAGTTTGTTACAGCAAAACAATTACAGTCGAGATTAGAAAAGGAAGCTGAACAAAATATCTCACTTAATATTGTAAAGAACGACGATGGATCATTTTATGTTGCTGGAAGAGGGGATCTACAATTATCTATTCTTCTTGAAGAGTTAAGAAGAGAAGGTTTTGAGCTACAAGTTAGAAGACCCGAGGTTATTATTAAAGAGATTGAAGGCAAGAAACATGAACCACTTGAAGAACTATTTATTGAAGTTCCTGAAAGTTATTCAGGTACAGTTATGAACGCTGTTAATTCAAGAAAAGGAGAGCTTTTAGAGATGGAAATTGATAATGGCCAAACAACAATGACATTTAAGATTCTAACTTCTAACCTTTTAGGGTTAAGAAATAATCTTTTAACTGAGACAAAAGGTAATCTTGTTATGAATAACTATCTACTAGAATATGTTCCTCTTATCCAGAAAGAAGATTTCTTTAGAAGAGGGGTAATAATTTCTTCAGATACTGGAGTAGCAGTAGCTTATGCTCTAAATACAATACAGGAAAGAGGTGATCTAATAATTACTCCTGGAACACAGGTGTACGAGGGTATGATTATTGGAATTAATAAGTATGAACAGGATTTAGAAGTCAATCCAACAAAAGAAAGACAAAAATCAGGAGTTAGAAGAAACCAAGCAGAAATTACTCAAGTTCAACTTAAAGGAATTAAAGAACTTACACTAGAATTTGCACTACTATTCTTAGCAAAAGATGAAATTCTTGAAGTTACTCCAAAAAATCTAAGATTAAGAAAAGCTCATCTAAAGGCTCATGAACGAGAATGGGCTAAACGAGATAATCTGGCTAATTTTGCAAAACAACAGATGGGAATAAAATAACTTTCTTATTATTCTTACAATGTTTACCCAATTAAGTAGAGATGACTTTGAGGCGATGGATCATGATTCATCTATTCCTAGACGAGTTTCTGAACAGATAGCCTCGACAGTAGATCCTAGAATGTGGGACTTTTCAGGACTTGAATATAGAAGTGTCTATCTAGAGGTTAATGAAGATATTAAGATAAAACAAGAGCTGCTTTTACATTCAGATACTTCTTCTATATTTACAGTAGTTGGAGGAGGATGGCCATCATTTTATATTGATTACAATCCAAACAGAATGGTTGGAGTAGATGTTAATGTTTATCAACTGAGACATTTCTATAGATCAATAGCTAACTCAAGTAATACTAAGTCTATAAAATTACTAGACGGAATTTCAGACGGTAGGTTTGGATTATTCATTTCTGATATAACAGTTTTGAATGAGCTAAATGTTGGATTTTATTCTAAGGCATCGGTCATAGATGTTTCTAACGTATTTGATTACTATAGTCCAGATAGAGGGAATCAAAGAATCTCACAAATTGCTGATTTAATGAGTGGAGGTTCTACTCTACTTATGAGTTCTCAAAATTTTGGCAGACTAAAATATAAGGCAGAATCACTTTCTAATAGAAGTGATATTAAAATTGCACTAGTTGAAGGAGATGATTATGAGGATAAAGCAGATATACTTAATAATTTTATGAGGATTGTTAAAGTTTAAAGTTGACTTAATATAGTAAGCTAATAACTTTGACCTCTAAATGTAGATAATTACCAGATAAGGACAAATGAATTTTATCAAAAA
>CAZWRA010000045.1:0-7495 GCA_964635995.1 uncultured Candidatus Saccharibacteria bacterium | reverse complement strand
ATGGAAGACTTTGCCCTGTAACTACTCCTGAAGGACCTTCTGTTGGTATGGTTAATCAGTTATCTATTTATTCAAGAATAAATGATTTTGGATTTTTAGAAACACCTTATTACAAAGTTGTTAAAGAATTTGACGTTAAGGATGACAAGATATCTGATGTTAAAGGAAGAATTATTAGAGAGGATGTTAAAGATGGAAGTAAAGTAATTGCAAAGAAAGGAACTGAAATAACTTCAAAGATTATTGATGATGCAAAGAAGGCAGGTATTGAAGTTATTCACCTTAATCCGTTCATCTCAGACATGATTGAATATATGGATTCAGATACTGAAGCTGACTTTAAGATCGCTCCATATAATGTTGAAAGAGATGAGAATAATAATATTCTTTCAAAATCAACATACATTAGATATAACAAAGATTACACAACAGCAAGTCCAATAGATGTGGATTTTATTGATATTTCTCCATCACAAATTGCTGGATTAGGATTAGCATTAATCCCGTTCGCAGGAAATGATGACCCTAACAGAACTTTCTACGGAGCTAAAACACAAAACCAGGCTGTACCTCTAATTAAAAATCAATCTCCATATGTTGGAACTGGTTATGAAAAAGCTGCAGCAAAAGCTAGTGGACGAACAGTCTACGCTGAAGATGATGGTGTAGTTGTTGAAGCTGATAGTGCTCATGTAGTTGTTGAATATGGATCAGGAAAAGGAAAGAAAACACAAGAATACGAAGTTGAGAAATTTATTAGAACTAACCAAAACACTTGTTTTACACAAACAGCTGTTGTTTTACCTGGAGAGAAAGTAAAGGCCGGAGATATTTTAATAGATGGACCATGTACAGATCAGGGAGAATTAGCCCTTGGGGTTAATCTTCGAGCAGCATATATGGTTTGGGATGGATATAACTATGAGGACGGAATTGTAATTAATGAGAGATTAGTTAAGAACGACTTACTAACTTCAATTCATATTCATGAATATACACAAGAAGTTCGAGAAACAAAATTAGGAAATGAGCTTGTAACAAGAGATATTCCAGGAGTAGGAGAAAGAGCTTTAAGAAACTTAGATGAAGATGGAATTGTTCGAATTGGAGCAAATGTCGAGTCTAATGATATTCTTTGTGGAATTATCGCTCCTAAAGGAGAAACTGAATTAACAGCTGAGGAAAAACTTCTAAGAGCTATCTTTGGAGAATACGCTAGAGATGTACGAGATAATTCACTTCGAATGCCATATGGAGAAGAAGGAGTTGTTGTTGGAGTGCAAGCATTAGAACGATCAAAGGGAGCAAAACTAAATCCTGGAGTTCTAAAACAAGTTAAAGTGTGGGTTGCAAGAACACATAAAATCTCAGTTGGAGATAAGTTAACTGGATACCATGGAGAAAAAGGACTTATTGCAAAGATTGTTCCAGAAGAAGATATGCCATATACAGCTGATGGGCAAGCAGTAGATTTAATCTTAGGACCTGCATCTATGATTAGACGTATGAATCTAGGTCAGTTAATCGAAACACACATTGGAGCACTAGCTCATAAACTTGGAGTAAAAGTAGAAGTTCAACCATTCGCAGATTACAACTTAGATCCACTTCTAGCGGAAGCAAAAAAAGCAGGTCTAGAGTATGAAGAAAAGGTAGATCTGTTTGATGGAAGAACAGGAGAAAAATTCGATCAAAAGGTTGTAGTTGGATATAAATATGTTCTAAAGCTAGATCACCTTGCAGACCATAAAGTTCATGCAAGATCAACAGGTCCATACACTCTTGTTACACAGCAACCTCTACGAGGAAAAGCTCAAATGGGAGGACAGAGACTTGGAGAGATGGAAGTTTGGGCATTACAAGCACACGCAGTGCCTCATCTACTACACGAAATGTTAACAATTAAATCAGACGATGTTGTAGGAAGAGCTGCAGCTTATAAAGCAATTATTTCAGGACAACCAATTAAATCACCAAACGTGCCTGAATCATTTAACGTTCTTGATAAAGAGCTTGCAGGTTTAGCAATAAAAATGGATAAGATTGATGCAGAGTACGACTTTGAAAAAGGGGATATGGCTTTAGAAGAAATTGTAGATAGTGTTGGAAACGATACTTCAACAAAGAGTCAAGAATAGTTCTAGTATGCCAGACAAAGCCTTGGCGAGTCTGGCAACTCGAGCTAACAATTATAATTATTTAAAAATTAAGTACTAAGTACTAATAACTAATAACTTTTATATTCGAGCTATGTTAAAAGACTTTAATGCAGTAAAGATCTCAGTAGCCAGTCCTCAAGACATTATGAACTGGTCTCATGGGGAAGTGTCAAAGGCTGAGACTATTAACTACCGAACTTTCAGAGCAGAACCTGGAGGACTTATGGCTGAAGAAATCTTCGGTCCAACAAAGGACTTCGAATGTTACTGCGGAAAATACAAGAAGATAAGATACAAAGGTATTGTTTGTGATAGATGTGGAGTTGAAGTAACTCATAAAAGAGTAAGAAGAGAGAGAATGGGTCATATAAAATTAGCTGCTCCTGTTTCTCATGTCTGGTTCTCAAATGGAGTTCCAAATAGATTAGCTCTTATTTTAGATATTCCTCAGAAAAAACTAGAAACTGTAATCTACTACGCTCGATACGTTGTTACAGGTGTTAACGAGGAAGAACAAAAAGCTGCATTAGAAAGTCTAAAAGAGTTAAAAGTTAATGAGATTAAAGGTCTTTCTGATGAGTTAAATGAAAAAATTACAGCAATTGAAGATGAGTTTGATCAATTAGAAGAAGATATTAAGAAAGAAAATAAAGATCCAGGAAAACAAAAACTACAGATTGAAAGAAATGAAAACTCAAGGAAGAAAGAAATAGCCCGAATTAAAGCAGCCTATAAACAAAAACAAGACAACATCGATAAGAAATTTGGAAGCATTAAATCTTTAATTGAAGAAATTAGAACTGGCGCTACTCTATCTGAGGAAGAACATTCAATGCTTGAAGAATATGAGTTTTATTTCTATGATGCAGGAATGGGAGCTGAAGCAATAAAAAAGCTTATTGATATTTTAGACATTAATAAAGAAGTTGCTGATCTTGAAGAAGTAATGAAAACAACAAGATCACAGTTAAAGAAATCAAAAGTAATTCAAAGAATTAGAATTCTAAAAGGATTAAGTAGGTCAGGTGTAAACCCAGCATGGTTAATTCTTGATGTTCTACCTGTAATTCCTCCTGACCTTAGACCTATTATTCAATTACCTGGAGGTAGATTCGCTACTTATGATTTAAACGATTTATACAGAAGGGTAATTAACAGAAATAACCGACTAAAGAGACTTATTAATTTAGGAGCTCCTGAGATTATTCTAAGAAATGAAAAAAGAATGCTTCAAGAAGCTGTCGATTCACTTCTAGATAATAATCATAAACCAGGTTCACCAGCACTAAATACTAGAGGTATGCCATTTAAATCTTTATCAGATATGCTAAGAGGAAAACAGGGAAGATTTAGACAGAACTTACTTGGAAAACGAGTAGACTACTCTGGTCGAGCAGTGATTGTCGCAGGACCTGATCTTAAATTCGATCAGTGCGGACTACCTAAAAATGTAGCTCTTGAGTTATTTAAACCATTTGTAATTAGAGAGTTAATTGAGAGAGGTTATGCCGCAAACCCAACAAGAGCAAAAATGATTTTTGAAGCAAAGGATCCAGAAGTTTGGGACATTTTAGAAGATGTGATTAAGGATAGGCCTGTGCTTCTAAACCGAGCACCTTCCCTTCACAGATATTCGATTCTTGCTTTCTACCCTATTCTTATTGAAGGTAATGCAATTAGATTACATCCGATGGTAGTACAAGGATTTAATGCTGACTTCGATGGAGACCAAATGGCTGTTCACCTTCCACTATCAGACGATGCGGTTAAAGAAGTTAAAGAAAGAATGTTCGCTAAAGATAATATGTTAGCACTTAGAGATGCAACTCCAATTGTTAATGTAGCTAAAGATATGGCAATGGGAGTTTACTTCTTGACTATGATGAAGGGCGATGAAAAATCTATCAAGAGAGCTTTCTCAAGTGAAGAAGAATTATTAACTTCATATAAATTAAGAATTGTTAAGTTCTACGATCCTGTCAAATTATTAGTTGATAATCAAATCGTAGTAACTAGTGCTGGAAGAGTTATCTTTAATAGAATACTTCCTGAAGACTATCCGTTCCAAAATAAAACTTTTGGGAATAGAGATATAGCTGAGTTATCAGCTGATTTATTCAGAAAGTATGGACAAGACCTTTCAATTGAAGTTCTAGATAAGGTTAAAGATCTAGGGTTTGATTATGCGACAGAACTAGGAATTTCAATAGGTATGGGAGAATTTAGATTTAAAGACAGAGACTTCGTTGAAGATAGATTAAAAGAATATGACAAAAAAGAAGGCGAACTATTAGACGAATACTACGATGGAATGATTACTTCAAGAGAGCTTAAGAGACTTAAGCTTGATGAATGGTCTTCTTTCACTGATGATTTACAAAATGAGCTATGGGATGATGCAATGAAGGCTGAAGAAGCGCAAAATTTAATTGGAATTAACGACTCAGGAGCAGTACCTGTTGGATGGGCTCTAAAACAAATTGCAGGAGTTCGAGGGTCTGTTTCAAATATGGATGGAGAGATTGTTGCCCTTCCTTTAAAGGGAAACTTTGAGAAGGGATTAAATAATTTTGAATATTTTGTTGCTTCAAAAGCAGTTAGAAAGACAATGTCTGATATTGCTCTAAAAACAGCAGAATCAGGATATTTAACGAGAAGACTTGTAGATGTATCACAAGATATTATTACAAGAATTGGTGACTGCGGAACAGATGATGGAATCTGGGTGAACAGAGTTGATCCTTCAAAGCAAATGGCATTCGGTGCAAGACTAAAAGGTCGAGTAGCTGCAGCTGATATTAAGGATCAGAAAGGAAATATATTAGTTAAGAGAAATGAAGAAGTAAGTGTTGAAATATCTAGACAAATTCAAGAGGATAAATCAATTGAAAGAACATTTATGAGAAGTCCTTTAAAATGTAGAGTACCTCATGGATTATGTGTTAAGTGTTATGGATATGATAACGGTACAGGTAAGAAAGTTGCAATTGGAGAAGCGGTAGGAATTATTGCAGCTCAGGCACTTGGAGAACCAACAACTCAGCTTACACTAAAAAGTAAATCAGACGCTAGATCAAGAAAATCTGATGTTACACAAGGTTTACCACGTGTAGAAGAACTTTTAGAAGCAAGAACACCTAAAGCACCTGCACAATTATCTGAAATAGATGGGAAAGTTTCTATTATTGAGGATAAGAAAAAGATAGTAATAAGATTAACTGCAAAGAAAGAGGAGAAAAAAGAAATTGAATTAGAAGCTAAAGATGAGGTGATGGTTAAAGATAAAACTTCTGTAAAAACTGGAGAAACTCTTGTAGTAAAGAGTGATAAATCTGAAATTAGAGCTCCTTTCTCAGGAAAGGTAAAAGTATCTAAAGAAAAGGTAGTACTAAGTGCTAAAAAAGATATAGAAATTGAAAAATCAGCTGATTCAATGGCTAATGTTCTTGTTCATGATGGTCAAGAGGTTAAGAAAGGAGATCAGTTAACATTTGGATCAATTGATCCAAAGGAGTTAGCATCACTACGAAGTGTTGAAGAGGCTCAAAGATACATTATAGACGGAGTTCAAAGTGTTTATGGAATACAGGGGATGGAAGTTGATGATAGACACCTTGAGATTGTAGCTAGACAGATGAGTAGATATGTTCTAATTAACGATAGCGGAGACAGTGAAACATATTTACCTGGAGATTTTGCGGATGTACTTGAGGTAGAAACTGAAAATTTAAGACTAATTGAAGAAGGAAAAGCTCCTACAAAATTCGAAAGAGTTCTTATGGGTATTACAAATTCAGCGATTAGAACTGAAAGTTTCCTATCTGCTGCTTCATTCGAACAACAGGTTAGAGTTCTAACAGATGCGGCTTTAATCGGAAAGGTAGACCACTTGAGAGGATTGAAGGAGAATGTTATAATTGGTCGGCCAGTTCCACTAGGTAAACTCTTACTGGAAAAGGACGCGAATGAAGTTCAAGCTGCTATAGAGGCTACAACCATTATGGATAGGCATGAACAGAAAGTTCAAAATGATTTAAAATAATTTAGCTAAGTATGGCAAGAATATCGCAACTAACAAGAAAACCTAGAAAACAGAAGAATACTCTGGTTCGATACAAAGGTCTTATGCTTTCAAAAAACACAAAGTATAAAGCTTTACAATTCAACTATAATGGAGTAACTAATAAGTTTTTTAGAAAATCAAATCCTTTCAAAAGAGGTGTTTGTGTCGCTGTAAAAACTATGACTCCTAAGAAACCTAACTCTGCTCTTCGAAAAATTGCTAGAGTAAGACTTTCTAATAAACAGATTGTAACAGCTTATATTCCTGGAGAAGGTCATAACCTACAAGAGCACTCAGTTGTTCTTGTAAAAGCAGGAAGACGACCCGATTTACCTGGAGTAAAGTATAAGATTGTAAGAGGAGTTTACGATGCATCACCAGTCGAATCAAGACGACAGGCAAGAAGTAAGTACGGAAATAAGAAACCAAAGAAATAATTTAAAAATTAATTTACTGGAGAATAAGAGTATTCAGTTAAGAAAGCTAAAAAGCTTACCTTAATTGTTAAGCTTTTTTAACCCTTCTCCTTTAGGGAGAAGTACCTGAACTTAGCGAAGGGGAAGAGGATTAAAATAAGTAACCCTCACCTTTCTTCTAATGAAGTTAAACCTCATTAGAATTCATCCTCTCCCTAGGGAGAGAAAATATTATTTATATTTTTTACAAAAGCTAAAGGCTAAATCTATTAGCAAAAATTTAACAATGAGAGGAAAACAAGCACCAAAAAGAGTAATTAAGCCAGATGAGATTTATGGAAGCAGAACTCTTTCTAAGCTTATCAATTATATTATGCTTGATGGAAAAAAAGCTGTAGCAAGAAAAAATGTATATGATGCTATGGAAATTTTAGGAAATGAAACTAAAGCTACTCCTATTGAAGCATTAGAAAAAGCATTAGAAAATGTTAAACCTAGAGTTGAAGTTAGATCAAGAAGAGTTGGAGGATCAAACTATCAAGTACCTGTACCTGTTCCAGAAGATAGACAAACAGCTCTTGCATTCAGATGGATTATTGAAGCTGCAAGAAACGGAAGAGGAAGTAACCCATTTCATGTTTCTTTAGCAAAGGAGTTAAAAGATGCTTTCAAGGGTGAAGGAAGTGCTGTAAGAAAGAGAGATGATGTTAAGAAAATGGCTGATGCAAATAAGGCTTTTGCTCAGTTCGCTTAGTATAAAAATATAAAACTAAATATTATTGAGGAGACAAAAGGTCTCCTCTTGACCTCTAAATGTAGATAATTACCAGATAAGGACAACTGAATTTTATCAAAAA
>CAZWRA010000044.1:0-7550 GCA_964635995.1 uncultured Candidatus Saccharibacteria bacterium | reverse complement strand
AGTGTGAACGATATCCAGTTTCTGAAATTGTTTTTCCAAAAAATTCAAAATGATGGACTTGAAAATCATCGCCATCTTTGCCAAAAGCTCCAAAAGTAAATTTAATCTCAACATCAAATCCTGATTTTAATATGAATTTAAAAACTTGCTCTTTCATAGTTGATTGGTTCTGAATTAATAAATTTGTGAATTACTTCTTGCGTTTCTGTCTCAATTACAAGTAATATTTGCCAGCCCTTGGAAGTTCTAAGACTTTCAAGATAAAAGTTTCCAGTCTGTAAAATATTATGTACTTGATGCAATTCTGTTTTATGGTCAATTGTGCAAATTAAAGGATTTTTCATTTGTTAAGTTTTTAAATTTAAAATAGTGTTTTTATACTGGTTACGCTTCCAGTTGCTTTTAGTAAAGTTGTGATTCTATAAACTTTATTTGTGCTGTTAATTTCTCGGGATGTTTTTTCTCGATCTGTTTTATCCATTTTGAGATTTTCTTGTTTGATTCATCGTTAGTGTCATAACCTGAACACATATAATTTCCGTAAGTGTAAAAATTATCAGTATCGTTGATTATGTCTACTCCTAAAACCTCATCAATCTGGTTTCTTGCTTGTTGTAAAACGTATTCATAGGCTAGATAACAAATATCTAATTTACTAAAAGGTGTTTGTGTCTCTTCGCAAAATTCTTCTATATATTCAGAAAATTCATTTTCAGAAATTTCTGCCTCTGCCAAAACCTCGGCTGTTGCTTGAATGTCTAAATATCCAAATGGCATTAATGCACTTGATAAATTCTTTGTTAGTTTTTCTTTTTCTTCTTGTGTTCTCATAATGTTAAAATTAATATGCTGATAAAAAAGCTTGGAGGCTGAAACTTTAAGCGGTGTAAGTCTCCAATAAAATAAAATCTTTTATACTCTTGAAAGTTGTTCTTGCTCGATAAATTGCATCTTTGAAATTTATTGCTTCCACATGTCCGATATATGTTCGCTCATCTATTTCTTTTAATACTTCATAATCTTTTGTAACTACTAAAAAAGTTTTCATAATAAATATTTAAAATTAAATAAGTTTAGTGTTTTAAGTGTTATCGCTTCACTTGAGATTTATTCTTCAATCTCGTTTGCTGTTTGAATTTTTAAAATCCTTTTAATAGTTATTGTTGAAGATGTTTTTTTATCTCCTGTTTTAGTTGTGTATTCTTCTATTTCAAAGTCTCCATTTACTAAAACTAGTTGCCCTTTTTCAAAGGTTGTAAGAATTTGTGTTAAATTTCCAAATGCTAAAAGTGTATGAAAATTTACTTTTTCTTTGGTTAAATTAACCGCAATATTTACCCTTACATATTCAGTTTTGCCATCATTTGACATTGCAATTTCTGGCTTTGCTGTAAGGTTTCCGATAATCTCGATTGTTTGTGTATTTCTCATATAAATAAAATAAAAAGTAATAAATAAATTTAAGTATTAGTTAAGGTCTAAAACTTACCACCTCTTCACTAACTCCCTGTATCTTCCGCCCTTCTTGGTTAGGAAGTTGTCTAACATTTTGTTAATGGTCATTCAGTTGTTAATGTGCTAATTAAAGTAATAAAAATCATTGCCTTAATTAAAAGCCAAAAGATAACGCAGCGAAGCGGAGTGATACATGCAAGAAAGTAAATTCGACAAGAAAAATTTGAAAATTATGTTCACGAAGGGAAGGATATTTTTAAAATTTAGCGAAGCAGTTCTTGCGAACCCGAAGGGCAACGAAATGGATGCGATAGCAGTAGTGGAGTATATGTTTACGCTTGCATGGTAAGCTTGGGCTATTAAGGCAAGGGTCTAAAAATCAATAAAATAGTTGCGAAGCAAACCTTATGAAAAGCCAAACTTTTTGTTTCTTTTTCATTAATGGCGTTTGAATGGTGAAAAAGAAAGTCTGTATCTGCGTAAGAAAAATTTCATAGTCTTTGTAAAAGTTTATGATAATTTTTTTGGGGTACAATATTCCTTAAGCAGTAAATGAATGGAGTGAATTTTCTGCTAGTTAAAAAGAATAATTCCTAGAGCTAAATTCAATTTTTATGAAATGTAGATGGAATAAGATTTGAATTTGTCCGATTTTTATAATTGAAATGGAGTAGTCTTGAAAAGTCTACGGAGTGGAGCTTATTAGCCAACTGCCCTCATATACTTCTGTATTAATTTTAATCCCATTGCAGTTTTAAAGTGGCAATTACGCCATTGTTTACCAGATCCACAAGGACAATTATTAGAATAATGAACATGAAATTTCATTACTTGTTCTTTAACGGAATCTGGAAGCGAAGATACTAAATTGTTTATTAATTCCTTATCTCTTCGCTTTTGGTGCATAAATTCGCCAAGAGCCATTGGAGTTCCATGTCCATAGCCTTTCCAAGCCTCATTCTTGTTGCGAAAAAGGAAGCTTTGATAATATAAAAAAGGAATTATGAAATCCTCAAGGTACTGGTTTAAGGATAAGCTCTTAAAATCAATACCTACAAAATCGAGTGCGAAGCCTAAACAGAATGTATGGTCTGGATTAATATGTAAATCATGAATATTTTTAATGTTTAGATAATCAAACTCTTGTATATCTTTCAAATGGTCTTCTAATCTGCTATCTGTACATTTACAACTAAGCGGGTAATTTTCAACAGAAGTATCAATCTCAATATTATAAGAATCTTTAATTAATGTATCCGATTCTTCAATATCAGATTGATTATATATCCTGTAGCCTTTAAATTGTTTGGGATTAAAATCCATAGCAAAGTTGACCCTACCTACAATTTTATTTGGAGGTATAAACTTTAGATCTGGTTGAGACTGTTTTAAGTAAAGTAAATCTTCTTCCGTTACCCTCATAGCTTTGCGTGTAATTTGTATGGATCTTTATCTTTAATAATAACTGATGGCATAGCTTTTACAGTTTCCTCAATTTGAGTAAGATCATCAAAAATTGTATTTATTTTCTGGTCATTATCGTTTTCAATGGTCTGAATCTTGGTTAAAGCTTCGCTAGATTTTCTAAGAACATAATCTTTAATGTTTTGAGGTACTTCATTTAAATATTCATCAATGAATTTGCCACCTTCTTTCTCATATGCTAAATCAACGAATTGGGGTGCGACAATAAATTCTGAAAGTTTAGTATAAAACTCTTTTATTAATTCTATTCCACTATCTGCACCTTCCTTTTCAATTAGTCTTGCTACTATTAACTCAATATTGAAAGATTTAAGCTTGAAATCTTCAAATAAATGTTTCTGTTTCCATTTCCAAGATTTTAGAAATTTTGTAACTTTTCTGAAAAGCTCATTTCCTTCATTCATTTGTCGGGCGTATTCGATATATCCTTTAGGATCAGACTTTATCCAATCAATCTTTTCGCCACTCATATATTTAACTAACCTTTTATTTCTAGACATTAAACCAATCTCAGGAACAATAAACATGTTTTGTCTGAATCTATCTGTTTCTTCTAGCTCTATTCCTAGAACAACATCAATTGAAAACTCAAAAATTTCGCCATCTTCTAAGGGAATATCAAATTCAATAGTTACAGAATGAGATTGAATCCCCATGCTTACAATTCTATTCAAATTTTTGTATTCAATTTCAAGCTTTGATTTAAGATCGTTCAAAACATCATTAATATCAACATCTTCTGGTTGAATAGCTTTCGTAAGTTGAGTCCTTATTCTTAGTGCAGTTTCAGGCGGAAGCTTCCAAATTACATCAAGATCATGTACTGGTTTATTTGCTGTAAATCTCGCATAAGAGCCTGTCTGAAAACATTTCTGACTCAAGATTGTTTGAAGTTCTGTGTAAAGTTCAGTCATTAGTTCTCTCTCAGTTTCATCAGGAGTTAATTTACTGGAAATGTATTGGCTTAGTATGCTTTTAGTTTGATTGTCCATATTTGCAAATTTAAAATAAAAAATAAATTAATCTTCAATCCCTAAGTATTTGTCAACTTCTAATGCGGGAACTGATCCTAATGCACGCATTCTTTCAATAAGTTTGAGCAAGAAAAAAGAAAGAATGTTTGTATTGTTGTTTTTCTCCAGTATTCCATCGTGAATTACTTTTACTCCTGTAGAAAGAGATACAACAATAGATAGGTCAGATTGATTATCTAATTTCTTGAATTGGATATCACTTCCATTAGAAGCTGTTAGAAGTCCCCCTATAATATTAAAAAGTTCTTTTGTATTTTTTCCACTTGCATGTACAAACTCTGCTGTGGTTCGCTTTAATTCTTGAACACTTCTCAGTTTTCTAACAGCGTAATTATAGTTGGTTTTACTAAAATCTGGTTTTACTTCAAAGACAGCGTAAACTCCTTCAGCTGGAATAAATACGGTATTCTCTCCTTGGAAAATAAAAGGTGTGAAATGTCTGTCATAAATAATTATATCTATTTGATCACTTCTATTGCCTTTATAATCAACTACAAATCCAGAGCTAATTTTGTATCTTTCTGGTAAATATGTTTTCAAAAGACCAGTCCAATTCAATTCGCTCTCTGTTCCTTTTGTTGTTGGGTGAGTTATTTCGTCAATCTTGCTAGAGAGTTTTAATCGCATCTCTTCGTCTAATGCAGAAAATAATTTCTGAATATCTATAGTTTCTTTCTTGCTCATTAATATGAACTAATAAATAATTTAATTCTTGAAGTAAATCTTGCCTTTATGTAACCTATAAATGGAGAGTAAAAGTAGATTGACTTTTCTGTTAACCTAGTATAACATTAGATAGATAACATTACAAAATGTTTATGAGAATTTTGACAAAAAGACAAAATGATATTTTGCAGAGCATCAAAAGCCTTACAAAATCAAAAGGATTTGCCCCTACACTTGATGAGATTGGTACAGACACAGGCATTACTTCGAGAGTTGGAGTGCTTAAGCATTTAGTTATTCTTGAGGAAAAAGGATATATTTCTCGAACTGGTGCAAATAGGGGAATTACAGTTATCGATAATGAATTTAAAAAAGATTTTACTTTAATTCCAATTTTAGGCTATGCAAATGCAGGTAAACCCTTAGTAAATGCAGTTGAAGAAGATTTAGGAAACTTAGAAGTGGATAATAAGCTAATTCCAAACAGTACAGAATTGTTTGCAGTAATTATAAAAGGAGATTCTATGAACGAAAGAACAGTAAATGGAGTTGAAATGAAAGATGGAAACTTTGCAATTATAAATAAAGATGCTGTTCCAGATGAAGGAGAAGTTGCATTGGCTATAATAGATGGTTCTGCTACTTTAAAAACTCTAACTTATGGACATGAAAAGATAATTTTACAACCTGAATCATCAAATCCTATTCATCAACCGATTTATATACAATATATTGATGGTGAATCTGACTTCACAATAAATGGAAAGGTTGTAAGTGTATTTGAAAATAATAAGTAATGAAGGTAAAAGTAAATTATCGGTCAGAAATGTTATACTTTAAATTATAAAATTTAAGAAATTACAATATGCTAACTGATATTATTTTAGAATTAGACCCCACAGAAAAGGTTTGGTGGGAAAGTGAGATAAAAAAGTACAGAGATAATATTATAAAATCCCCAAAACATTATATTGCTGAAATAATAAAACAGCATAATCTTGAAAATGCTTTAAGAAACAACGAAATAGAAACTACCATTCGTGATTTAAGAGAAAGTGCCTGGCAGATGTATATTGAAGATGAAGTTGCTTTTCATAATTCAGTTATTACACATTTAATTGAAGTAAGAGAACTTCCTAAGAATATCCTAAAACTCATAATAGAAGAGAAGATTTTTGATCAAGATATATATAAATTAACAAAAGAAGAACTAGTTTTTAAATTTGCCTCAGTAGTTGGAGATTTTGCTGGAAGAATTATGCCCTATATTTATATATTAAGCCTAAGTACAACTCAATCAAGAAGAAGTCGAGCGGGTAAAACCTTTGAAAAGATTATTGAAACCTTATTAGAGTTCTATAAATTCCCATTTGATAATCAATCTAGTATTGGGAATGCCTTTTACAAAAACCAGAATTTAGGCAAAATGGTTGATGCAATTATTCCTTCAAAAGAAAAATATATCACTAATAGATCGAAATGTGCTGTTATTACAATGAAAACAACATTAAGGGAGAGGTGGCAGGAAGTTGTCGAAGAACTTAATAGAACAAATATTCCACATATATTTTTATTAACAATCGATGAAAAGTTAACTGCAAATGTGATAAATACTTTACAGCAATACAACATAACGATAGTAACATACGACACATACAAAGATAGTAAATTTAAAGAATATGAAAATGTCATAGGTTATAAGAAATTATTTACTGGGGAAATTCCACACTATGTTAACTACTGGAAGTAAAACTAAAACATTTAAGTTCATTGACCTGTTCGCAGGCATTGGAGGTATAAGATTAGCTTTTGAAGAAGTTGGTGGGAAGTGCGTTTTCACATCTGAGTGGGATAAATATTGTCAAAAAGTATATTTTGATAATTTCGGGGATGAACCACAAGGCGATATAAACCTTGTAAATATTGATGACATCCCTAATCACGACTTATTACTTGCTGGTTTCCCTTGCCAGCCTTTTTCTATGGCTGGTCTTAAAAAAGGTTTTGAAGACACTAGAGGAACACTGTTTTTTAGGATACTTGAAATTCTAGAGATGCATAGACCACCTTATATTCTTTTAGAAAACGTTAAGAATCTTAAAACACATGACAAGGGTAGAACTTACGAAAAGATAGAAAAGCACCTGAAAAAACTAGGCTACCATATTCATACTGCGATACTAAATGCAAAGGATTTTGGTGTACCTCAAAATAGAGAACGTATTTATATAGTCGGATTTTTAGAAGATGTAGATTTTGAATTCCCTCAAGCACCTAAGTTAGCCACCAGAGTAGGTGAAATCCTAGATAATGATATAGATGCAAAATACACCATATCTGATAGACTTTGGGCTGGTCATCAAAGAAGAAAGCTCGAACATAAGGCAAAAGGAAATGGTTTTGGTTACAGTTTATTTAGTAAGAACTCTCCCTATACAAGTACAATATCAGCTAGGTACTACAAAGATGGTTCCGAAATATTAATTGAACAGGAAGGAAGAAATCCAAGAAAAATAACTCCCAGAGAAGCCGCAAGATTACAAGGGTTTCCTGAAGAATTCAAAATTACCGTTAGTGATGCACAAGCTTACAAACAGTTTGGAAATAGTGTAGCAGTTCCTGTCTTAAAGGCTGTCGCTAAAGAAATGGTAAAACACTTTAAGTTTAAATAGATAATACAAAAAATATAATTGAAATTTCATCTTCATCTCGCTTTCAAATTCAGCATGCAATACAATGCAATAATTTCAAATTTATGCTAAAAACAATATAAATACTTTATATATATTTTTAAACCATATAGCATATGAAGAAAGTAACAGGATGGAACGATAAGTACACAAATGAGGCAAATAATCTAATAATAGTTCTCGCTGATGTTGAAGGTAGTTTAATTGCATTCAAAAATAC
>CAZWRA010000043.1:0-7757 GCA_964635995.1 uncultured Candidatus Saccharibacteria bacterium | reverse complement strand
CTATACACCACCGCCTGCACCAGCGCCTATCCCAGCGCCTAGTGAGGCCGTATTTGCAGGGGTTCAATTTATTGATCCACTATCGCATCCTGATTGCGTTGGTTATGGTTATTCAAGAGGTTTTTCTAGCTGGCATAATGGAGCAGATTTAACAAAATCAGGAGGCTGCCCGATTAGATCAGCTGCTGCAGGAACAGTAGAATTTGCAGGATGGTCAAGTGGAGGAGAAGGATTTATGGTAAGAGTTGATCATGGGAATGGGATTAAAACTCTTTACTTTCATGGAGATGGACAGATCTGGGTAACTCCTGGACAATCTGTTTTTGCTGGACAGGATATTATGTATATGGGTTGTACAGGTTACTGTACTGGAACCCACCTTCACTTTTCAATGAAGTACAATGGGGATTGGATTAATCCTGCACCTTATGTACCATACTGGAGACCGTATTAAAGTTACAGGTACAGATTAGTGCTTTATGAAGAAAAATGACTACAGATTATTAGTTTATTTCCCAACAGGAATTGAAAGTATTATTTCGGAGATTCTTCATTCTTTTGTAAAAAATGCTGAGGTTATATCTACAGGAAAGGGCGAAGCATTAATTTCCGTTGGAAATAAAGAGGCTATTGATGAGATCTGTAAGCTTTCTATTTTCAACAATGTCTTATTAATTCTAGGTGATAAGTTAGTTATTAACGATTTAGCACAAGAATATATAGAAGGTAGAGCGGTAAGAATAATTAGCTTCAAGGATCGGCAAACAGTAAGTATTGACGATAATCTTTTAAATGATTATGAGAAAGTTATTCGAAAATCTGGGTGTTCAATTAGTCGTTCAAGACCTGACTATGAAGTCTGGATGATTAAAAGATCAGGAAGATTTAATGGTGTTGCACTTCGACTAACAAGTCACCCAGATTATCATGCTAGTGAAAAGTCTGAACTTAGACCTGAGATATGCTTTTTAATGAATTACTTATCAGAACCTTCAAGTAATGATGTATGGTTAGATCCATTTTGTGGTTCTGGAGCTCTAGCAGAAAGTAGAATAAAAATCTCCAATTATAAGAAGATTATATGTAGTGATATTGATATTTCAAAAATTGAGAAAAAAAGAAGTGAGTTAGATGAAATTGAAATTAAAAAGATGAATTATAAAGATATTCATTTGTTACAAAAAGAAGGTGTTAATAAGGTTGTGACTGATCCTGAATGGGGTATTTTTAATAAAGATGTGAACATTGAAAAGATGCATGACCTTTTCTTTTATAAAGTAAAAAGACTCATTCCGGAAACAAGAATATTTATTTTACTTACTCATAAAAGAAATGATGACATAGTTTTGAATTTAATAAAGAACAAGAAAACAAGCCTTAACTTAATTTCAAAACTTCAGATTTTTGTTTGGAACCAGCCAGCTTACATATATAAATTCAAACAAAAGTAATATTTTTCAGGTTATAATTCTGAACGTAAATAACGTCCCTATAGTTCAATTGGATAGAACAAGGCACTCCTAAGGCTTAGATCCAGGTTCGATTCCTGGTAGGGATTTAGAAGGAGAATTTGAGAATCAGGCAATAAAAGATTTAAAGTCAGATGATATTGATGCATTTAAATTAAGCCATCATGGAAGTAAAACTTCATCTTCAAAAGACTTTCTTTCAGAAATAAGTCCTAAAACTGCCTTTATCTCAGCAGGACTTAATAATTCCTATGGTCATCCAGCAAAAGAAGTTATGGAATCAATTAATGAGCTTAAAATACAAAGTTTTAGAACTGATTTAGAAGGTACTATTCAGATTCGAACTGATGGTAATGAGCTTTTCTTAGTTAAAAGTGAAAAAAATCCTGTTTGGAGAGAATACCTTCTAAATTAATTATAGATAGCTCAAATCCTTGCATTATTAAGCATTTGCTAATATAATTGGGAGCAAATTTAAAGATTTTCATAATGGCATCAAAGAGAAAGACAAAAAGAACGGTATATCGTTTGTACAACGCTGAAACAGGTGAACATTACACTGTTAGACTTTCGAGAGAAGCATACGATAAGTTGGCGGACAAAAAAATGAATAAGTACAGCAAAAAGCAAAGAAAGCATATACCATTTGAAGTTAAAAAGGTAAGATTTAACAACTGAGCGAGTGTCGGTTAATTGGCAAACCACTGGTCTCCAAAACCAGGACTCTCAGTTCGATCCTGAGCACTCGTGTATTTATTTAATTTATAAATAAAAATGATAGAAGCAATATTAAATACTTTACAAGAATTAAATCCAGCATTAGTTGACTGGAAAAGTACTGGAGCTATCATTACATTCGTTCTTAGATGGCTAGGCTTGATAATAGTATTCGGACTTGTTGTATACGTTGCTTTTAATATCAAAAAGATAACAAGCTTTGCACGAGACTCATTTAATGAATTAAGAAAGGTTGAATGGTTAAGTAGAAAAATGACTATTCAATATTCTATTATTGTATTAAGTGTATTGATTTTCTTCATGGCATTTATCACTTTAGCCGATGAAGTATTTTTATTTATAAGAACTCTTTTAATAACTACTGCTTAAGATGGCTGAAAAGAAAGCAAAAGCTAAAAAAGAAGAAACAGAGGCTAAGAAAACTAGTGATAAGGCTAAATGGTATATCGTTAAGGGTACTTCTGGAAAAGAGAATAATATTGCTCAGCTAATAAAACAAAGAATTAATGCTACTGGGTTAGATGATGTTGTTGTTGATGTAGTTGTTCCTACTCAAGAGAAAATTGTAATTAAAAAAGGAAAGAAAGATACAAAAACAGAGAGAATTTTCCCTGGATACATTTTAGTAAATATGGAGCCAACAGAAGAGGCTCTTCACGTAATTAGAAACACAGATGGAATTCAAGGATTTATTGGATATAACCAAAGCACAAGAAAACCTACTCCTCTTAAGCCTGAAGAAGTAACAAGTATTCTTGAATTTACAAAAGTTAAACAACTACCTACTTACCACTCAGACTTTGCTGTAAACGATACAATTAAAGTAACTGATGGTGCATGGAAAGAGTTTATAGGTACTGTACAGGAAATTAATGAAGCCAAAGGACAGGTAACTGTGTTATTATCTATCTTTGGAAGAGAAACTCCAGTACAACTAGAATTATCTGAAATTACAAAAATATAAATATGGCAAAAGAAGTAATAGGACAAACAAAACTAGTAATCCCAGCAGGAAAAGCTACACCAGCTCCTCCACTAGGACCTATTTTAGGACAAAACGGAATACCTATCCCAGAATTCTGTAATGAATTTAACGGAAAAACTCAGGGAATGGGAAATGTAGATGTTCCTGTAGTAGTAACTATCTTTAAAGATAGAAGTTTTAAAATGCTTATTAAGCAACCTACAGTTTCAAGTATGTTGAAAAGTAAGTTTGGAATCTCAAAAGGTTCAGGAAATCCTAGCAAAGAAAAAATTAAAACTGTTGGAAGAGAAGATCTAAGAGAAATCGCTGAAAAAAAACTTGCAGATTTAAATACAAATGATATCGAATCAGCTATTAACATCGTTGCTGGTGTTGCAAATAGTATGGGTATCGAAGTAAAAGATTAATATTTAGTTAAAAGAAATATGGATAATAAGCAAAATAATATGAATGTAGTAAAAACAGTTGATGAAGCTGTAGCACTAATTCCAGAAATGAAAAAGACTAAGTTTGTTAGTAGTGTAGACTTAGATATTGTTTTAAATTTAAAAGAAAAACAATTAAAGGAAAGCATTAGAGGAAGCGTTGATCTTCCAAACACTTTTGGTGCTGATAAAAAGGTTGTAGTTCTTTGTGATCCTTCAAAGGCAGACGAAGCGTTAAAAGCAGGAGCTGTAGCAGCTGGACTTGATGATGTAAGTGAGAAATTACTAAATAATGAAATCGAATTTGACGTAATTGTTGCTACTCCAGATGTTATGCCAAAGATTGTTAAATTAGGAAAAGTTTTAGGTCCTAAAGGTTTAATTCCTAATCCTAAGAATGGAACTATAAGCGATAATATTAAGAAAGCAGTTGAAAGTTTTAAAGGAGGAAAAATAAACTTTAAAATGGAAGCTGGGCAAGGAGTTATTAGAGGAAAAGTTGCTCAAGTTGATATGAAACCTGAAGCTATTAAAGAAAATATCCTAGCGTACCTAAAAGCAGTACTAGCAGAAGCAAGAAAGCTTAGCCCACAACCATTAAAGAAGGTTATTCTGACAACTACAATGGGGGGTGGAATAAAGCTTGATGTTAATGATATAATTGCAAACGTATAAGTTTAAAAATTAAATAGTCGAAGAAAGCAGGAGAGATAATCATTTTGCAATTCTGTAGTTGTTTCAGAATCTGAAATAATTATGCTCATAAATCCAGCCGAGACGAATTAAATTAATATAGATGTTATTTAATTCGCCCGAGTGGCGAATTTTTTGTTTTATGGCAAAGACAAAATCAGATAAAAAGGAGTTGGTAAGTACTTATAAGGATTTAATTGATAAATCTAAAAGTATTATTATCGTAAGAACAGATAGAGTTACTCCAAATGAAGTAAATGCTTTTAGAAAAAGTATTTACAGTTCAGATTCAAAATTTCATGTTGTAAAAAACAATTTATTTAAAATTGCACTTAAGGAAAAAGAATATGACATTTTTGAGAGTTTAGATTTTGGAGGACACGCGGTATTATTTACAGCTGAAGATATTGTTACACCTTCTAAAGAACTAAAAAAGTTAATCGAAACTACAAAAGTTGAAGATAAACCAAAAGTTACTATAGTTGGAGGATACCTTGACGGAGTAAAGTTAACTGTTGAACAAGCAATCGATATTGCTGGTACACCTACAATTGAGGAAAGTATCTCAATGATTCTTGGAATACTTGATCAAGCAATGAGCGGTGTTGTTAATGTACTTGAAGATGCACCAAGATCATTCGTAACAATTATAGATCAGGCGTTTAAAGAAGAGTAAGACTCTTCAATAATACGAAATTATATTTTATTTAATTTAATTACTTAAGATGGCAGACGAAACAAATACAAGCAAAAATGTTCAAAAAATCGTTGATGACATTAAGAAGCTTTCAGTAGTTGAAGCATTCGAACTAAAAAAGGCTCTAGAGACTGAGTTCGATGTTAAAGCTGCTGCACCAATGGCTATGGCAGCAATGCCAATGGCTGGAGCTCCAGCTGAAGCTGCAGAAGAAAAGGACGAATTTGATGTAGTTCTTGTTGATGCAGGTGCTAATAAGATTGGAGTTATTAAGGTTGTAAAAGGAATCACTGGTCTAGGTCTAAAAGAGGCTAAAGATCTTGTAGAATCTCTTCCAAAATCAATTAAAGAAGCTGCAAAGAAAGAAGAAGCTGAAGACATCAAGAAACAGATTGAAGCTGAAGGAGGAAAAGTTGAAATTAAATAAATTTGCATTTGAGCAAATTTACATACAAAATAAGCTGATGGTATATAATATCATCAGCTTGTTGTTTAAGATTGTTAAAACAAAAATATGGATGTTTTAATTAGTGTTTTAGGAGACCGACTTACAGAATATGAGATTGAGTTAATTAGAAACTCATTATACCTACTTATTTCCCTACCAATTGTAAGTACATTAACAGGTTTTTTTAGACACATTGTTGGCCTTAAAAGTCTTAGTGTATATGCTCCAATTGTACTTACATTTGCATTTTATCAACTTGGATACGTTGATTTTGAAAACGGTAATAACTACCTTAGAAGTTTAGAATTCGGAATAATTTTATATTTAATAGTATTTAGTTTTAGTGCTGGAACATACATGCTATTAAAAAGAATCAGAATGCACTATATTCCTAAGACTACATTAGTAATGATCTCTGTTTCAGTAGCAATAGCATTCATCATTGTAATGGGTACTCTACTTTTTGATAGAAAGGGTCTTATTTATTTAGATATTTTCCCATTACTAATGATAGTTACACTTTCAGATACTTTTGTTTCTTCCTTATCTCGAAAAAGCTTTGAACATACTACAATTGTTGGATTACAAACTCTTCTAACTGGAGTAATTGCATTTACAATTATCTCTATTGGAGAAGTATATGAATTCACAATGGAATACACTTTCGCATTAATAGCAGTTTTGGTAATTTTAAATTTATACATTGGTAAGTTCGTTGGCTTAAGGTTAACTGAGTATTACAGATTTAGAAATATATTAACTAGTGAAGTCGATGATCAACAGGTTAGAAAGAATAAGAAGAAATAGAAAGAAAGTTTTAGGTCTTAATGACCGATACTTAAATTATATTAGACCAAACAACTTAAGGTCTGCATTTCGAATTGCAGATAATAAAGTTTTAACAAAACAAATTTTATCAGCAAATGATATTCCTGTACCTAAAGAAATATCTGTAATAAGAAATCGGGAGGAACTTTCGAATTTTGACTTTGAAGAATTACCAAGCTCTTTTGTAATAAAACCTGTTCATGGTGTACGAGGGGGAGGTGTAGAGATTTTTTATAATAAAGATAAGGAGGGGAACTGGATATTAAGTAGAGGAAGAAAAATGTCTGTTGAGGGTGTAAAAACACTCTGCATTGATATTCTAGATGGAAAGTACTCTTTAAATCATGAAGCTGATATTGTTCTAATTGAAGAAAGAGTTAAACCACATAAAGTTTTCAGATATTATACATACAAAGGAACTCCGGATATAAGAATAATTATTTTCAACAATATACCTGTTATGGGGATGTTACGTTTACCTACAGAACAATCTGAAGGAAGAGCCAATCTAGATCTAGGTGCTATCGGTTCTGGTATAGATATGGCTGTTGGAAAAACCACAAGTTCTATTATGGGAAAAAGCGGAGAAATTGAAAGATCTCCAAAATATAAACTTCCATTATCAGGATTAAGAATTCCGTACTGGAATAGAATTCTTCGCTACTCTATTGAAGCAAGTAAAGTTACTGGTCTTGGATTTGCCGCAATCGACTTTCTAATAGACAAAGATGATGGACCTATGATTGTAGAATTAAATGCAAGGCCTGGTTTATCTATTCAATTAGCTAATCAAGACGGGTTAAGAGGTAGACTAAAGAAAGCCAGTGGCATTAAAGTTAAAACAACTGAAAAAGGTATCCGACTTTCTAAAGACTTATTTGGAGGGGAAATTGAAGAAGAGATCGAAACAATTTCGGGAAAAAGTGTTATAGGAATATATGAAAATGTAAAAATAGTGGGATTAAATGATGAAGTATATGAAGGAAAAGCTAAGATAGATACGGGTGCTGATAGTACTTCAATCGATAAGGACATTGCAATTAAATTAGGATACGAAAATATAATAAAACTTTTTGATGAAATTCATTTCGATGAAAGCATGGATAAATCACAGCGAGCAAAATTCGAAGAAGAGCTAAAAGAAAAGTATATTGGTAATGTTGAGAATTTAGTTGATATACAATTCATTCGATCAAGTCATGGAATTAGTCTAAGACCATATGTAAAAATACAAATGGAACTAGATAACGTTAGTTTCGAAACTAAAGCAACAGTTTTTGATCGTAGTAAATTATCATACTCAGTAATTATTGGTAGAAAATCACTAACGAAATTCTTAGTAGATCCCGCAAGACAAATAAGCTCATAGCGCTATGAAGTCATATAATAATCTAGAAATTGTTTTAATAACAGGAACTAATGTAAACTAAAGGAAGATAATCCCCACTTTTGCGGTCGAAATTGCTTGCAATGT
>CAZWRA010000042.1:0-8194 GCA_964635995.1 uncultured Candidatus Saccharibacteria bacterium | reverse complement strand
ATGCAAAAAGTCCCGTGGAATTCTCATGTCTAATTATAGGGCACGCTTGACGGAGAATCCCTCGGACCCCAAAGTGTCGTAAGTTTATTAAAATATTAACTTCATGCTATAATTCTCTAGCTAACAAGCCGGTGTAATGCTCCTAATACTAGGAAAAACCAAACATTATACTGAACTTAAACAAATGGCTAAATTTCAAAAAAAGGAGGAAAAGAAAGATCTTGAGACTCTCCTAAAAGACGCCAGTACCCCAATGACTTACAACTCAGGTGATGTTATTTCTGGAACTGTTATTCACAGTGATGAAAATATGATGCTTGTGGATGTAGGAGCTAGGGCAGAAGGTGTTGTTTCAGGAAAGGAACTAAAATTAGACGGTAAAAAAGTTATCAAAAAAGTTGGTGACAAAATGCTAGTCTACGTACTAAGCCCAGAAAACAAGGCTGGTCAAGTTGAATTATCAATTAGAAAGACAGGAGATGAGCTTAAATGGCATGAGCTAGAACAAGCTAAAGAAAGCGATGCATCTGTAAAGGTAAAAGTTATTGAAGCTAATACCGGAGGTGTTATCGTTGAAATCGGAGGTGGACTTCGAGGTTTCGTTCCAAGTTCACAGCTTAAGAATAGTAGAATCTACACTAATATCGAATACGAGAATAAAGAAGATGCTACTAAAAAGCTTCAATCTAAACTTGCTCAGATGATTGATGAAGAACTTGAAGTAAAGGTTATGGAAATTGATCGAGAAAAGAGCAGAGTAATCTTCTCAGAAAAGTGGGTTTACTCTGAAGGTGATCTAGAACAGAGAAACGAAACTCTTGACGGTCTAAAGGTTGGAGATGTTCTAACTGGTAAGGTAACAGGCATTGCTCCATTCGGATTATTCGTTAATGCCGAAGGACTTGAAGGACTTGTTCATCTTTCAGAAATCTCTTGGGACAAAGTCTCAAATCCTGCTGACTTTCATAAAGTGGGTGACGATGTTCAGGTTCAAGTTATCGGTCTAAACGATGGCGGAAAACGAGTTGCTTACAGTATTAAGAGACTAAAAACTGACCCTTGGAAAGACATTGTTCAAAAGTACAAGGTTGGTGAAGTTGTTGAAGGTGTTGTAAGTTCAATAGCAGATTACGGAGCTTTCGTTAAAGTTGAAGACGGTCTTAATGGACTTATTCATATTTCCGAACTTTCACACAAATTAGTAAAAGATCCAAAGAATATTGTTAAAGAAGGCGAGAAAGTCAAAGTTATGATTATCTCTATTTCAAACGACGATAGACATCTTGGATTGAGCCTAAAAAGATTACAAAAACCTCCTAAAAAATCAGCTTCAGAAAAAACAGAAGAAACTGAAGAAGTTAAATCAGAATCAGCTCCAGAAATTGCTGGTCTTGATGAATTAATCTCAGAATCTGCTGAATAATTTTTGAAGAATAACAAAGATAGGACAGGATAATCCCTGTCCTATTGTATATTTTAGAGTAGTATTTCTAGCACTCAAATTGTTTCTCTGCTAATCGTCTGATATAATTTTTAGGTAGCTTTAATTTAACTTCAAAATTTTATGGATAATAAAGAATCACTTGGATTTGAAAGACTTACAGATAATGCAAGGAGGACAATTAATCAAGGATATTCAATAGCAAGAAGCTATATGCATAGCGAGTTCCTTGTTATTCATATTTTTTTAGCATTACTTGAGAATAAAAAAGGAATCGTAGACGAAATTATTTCTAAATTAGGTATTGATGTTAATACAACGATTAATAGAATTAGAGGAGAATTGTCTAGACTTTCAACTATTAAATCATTAGATCCAAACGTTAGTCCTGCATTCTCAGAACAAATTAAAGACCTTATAAATGAAAGCTATTTAGTTAGTTCAGATCTTTCACAGGTTTTTGTAGGAACGGAGCACTTATTTCTAGCAATGTTTAGGATGAAAGATCTTAAATTTGTTGAAGACATGAAGAAAGTTGGAATTAATTATCCTTCTCTTAAAAAAGCTATTCAATCTCTTGGAAATTATTCAATGCTTGAAGTAGATAATAATGATGAACAGGAAGGTTCTCTATCAGCTGATGAATTACCTTTTTTTCTAAGAGATATGAATAAAAACTCTGAAGAAGGAAGGTTTCCAAACATTACAGGTCGAGATAAAGAAATTCAAAGATTAATCCATATTCTTTCAAGAAAAACTAAAAATAATCCAATTTTGGTTGGAGATGCAGGAGTTGGGAAAACAGCTATTGTAGAAGGTTTTGTTAATAGAATTGCAAGCAAAAATGTTCCTGCCTCATTACTTCAGAAAAGAGTTTTAAATGTTGATGTAGCCTCAATTGTTGCGGGAGCAAAATTACGAGGAGATGTAGAAGAGCGAATTACATATTTAATTAATCGATCGATTGAAGATGGAAATATAATTTTATTCTTTGATGAAATTCATAATATTATAGGCGCTGGTTCTGTTGGAGGAAAAGATACTATGGATATTGCAAATATCTTAAAACCTTATCTAACAAGCTCAGAACTTACAGTAATTGGAGCTACGACTTCTGAGGAATACATGAAATATTTCGAGGAGGATTCTGCTTTAAGTAGACGATTTCAACCGATTCAAGTTGATGAATTAGATGCTGTAAGTACAGAAAAAGTTCTTCTTAACATGAAGAAGGAATTTGAAGATTATCATAAGGTAAAAATTCAAAACGAGGCTGTAAAAGCTGCTGTTGATTTATCAAATAAATTCATTAAAGATAGATATCTTCCAGATAAAGCGATTGATCTTTTAGACGAAGCAAGCGCAAGTGTAAAGATTGGTCGTGAAGTTGCAATTGAACCTGAACTTTCTGAGTTAGGAGAAAAATTAATTCAACTACAAAATAATAAAGAAAAAGCAGTTAAAGCAAAGAACATGGATAAAGCTTTAGAGTTTAAAAAGAAAGAAGATAGATTAATTGATGAAATAGAAGCTGTAATTGAAGGGAAGAAATCAGTTAAGAAAAAATATCAGAAAACTGTTACTGAGGATCTTGTTAAACAAATTGTTGTTGATTGGACAAAGATTCCCATTGCAGCAAGTGATATTTCAAGTAAAAAATTAAAAAATCTTGCTGATAAATTAAAGGATAGAATTATCGGACAAGATCATGTTGTAGATAATGTAGCTCTTGCTATTCAAAGATCTCATCTTGGATTAACTGAATCAAAAAGACCACTTGGATCATTTTTATTCTTAGGACCTACAGGCGTTGGAAAAACTGAGCTAGCTAAAATCTTAGCTAAAGAACTTTTCGGTTCTGAAGATTTGATTTTCCAAATAGACATGAGTGAGCTAATGGAAATGCATAGTGTATCTAAATTAATAGGTTCTCCTCCAGGTTATGTTGGTTACCAAGAAGGAGGGCAACTTACGAAGCATGTTAAGAGAAAGCCATACAGTGTAATTCTATTTGATGAAATAGAGAAAGCACATCCTGATACGCTAAATTTACTTTTACAGATCCTTGATGAAGGTCATGTTACTGATGCAAAAGGGACTCGAGTGAGCTTTAGTAATACGATTGTAATTATGACTTCAAACATTGGAGCTGAAGATATTTCTCAGGATAATAGGCTTGGATTCGATGTATATATCGCTGATAAAGAAAAACCTCAATTAGATGAAGCATTTAAGGATATGAAAGATAAGATAACGGGAATCTTAAGAAAAACCCTAAGGCCGGAATTTATGAATAGAATAGATTTAATAGATGTATTCAGAGGATTAAATAAACAAGACACATTAAAGATCACTAAGAATCATGTTAATGATTTAATTATTAATCTTTTAAATAAAGAAATAGTTCTTGAGGTTAGTGATGATGTTGTTAACTTTATTAATGAAGAAGGATATAGTAAAGATTTTGGTGGAAGAAATATTAGAAGAAAAGTTCAAGAAGTTCTTGAAAATGGATTAACTAAGTTTCTTCTTGAGGAAGAGCTTCCACTAAAACGAAAAGACATGCTGAAAGTAAAAGTTGAGCTAAAAGAAAAAGAAGTTCTTTTTAAGAAGACGTAAAAGTACATAAGTACTTAAGTACCTACGTACTAATGAGCTTGTGGTGTTAAAATTTCTTATGGCTAAATCTAAGACTACCTTTGTATGTGAAAACTGCGGACACCATGAACCTAAATGGACAGGAAGATGTCTTTCTTGCGGAGAATGGAATACTTTCGTAGAAGAAGAGATAGCTGCAAAATCATCACAGATAATTTCAACTATTTCAGGATCAGATATTGAAGTTGTTAAGCTTTCAGATGTTGATATTAAAGAGATTAAAAGAACAGATACGGGATTTTACGAGTTTAATCGAGTATTAGGAGGAGGATTAGTTGAAGATGAGGTTTTGTTGATTTCTGGAGATCCAGGAATTGGAAAATCTACACTGCTTCTTCAAACTGCTAATAATTTAGCTAAGAATAATCGTATACTTTATGTATCAGGCGAAGAATCAGCGAAGCAAATTGCACTAAGAGCAGATCGTTTATTTGAAGGACAGCAAAAGGAAACAGCAAATATTTCGTTCTTAGGAAATGGTGAGATAAATAAAATATTATCTGCAATAAGAAAAGACAAGCCTCAGATTGTAATAATTGATTCAATACAAACAATTTTTGATGAAACGGTTTCAGGATTACCTGGAGGTTTGGCTCAAGTAAGAGCTTCATCATCAAAATTAATTTATGCTGCAAAATCAGAAGGATTTATTCTTATTATTGTTGGGCACATTAACAAAGACGGTAGAATAGCAGGTCCAAAGGTTTTAGAGCACTTAGTAGACTGTGTACTGCAATTTGAAGGTGAAAGAGGTGGAGAATTTAGAGTATTAAGAGGTTCAAAAAATAGATTTGGATCAACTGGAGAGGTAGGAATTTTTGTTATGGGTGAGAGTGGATTAAATGATTTAACTAAAGAAAATTCTCTTTTCAGCAGTAACTCTGAGGACAAAGAAGTTGGAGTAGCTAAAACATTAATTGTTGAAGGCTCTAGACCCCTTGTTTTAGACATTCAAGTATTATCAAGTTCAACTGTATATGCTTATCCAAAAAGAGTGGCTGAGGGCGCCTCACTCTCAAAAATTCAGGTTCTATCTGCGATAGCTGATCAAATTAAAAGTATAAAGACAATTGATCGAGATATTTATGTTAAAACATCGGGAGGCTATTCAATAAAGAACTATTCGTATGGAGATTTAGGAATATTAGCTGCACTAATATCATCTTCTAAGAATAAACCTCTAGATCAATCGTTAATATTTATTGGTGAAGTAACGCTTAACGGAAGAGTACATGTACCCCAAAATCTTACACAGTATATTAAAGAGGTAGCTAGATTGTTTCCTAAGAGCACTATTGTAGGTCCAAATTACAAGCATAAGAGATTTATACCAGTTCAAAACATATCTTCAATTGAAAAACTCATAGGTTAATCAAAAAATAACCAACATTCTTCAAAAAATGTTACGAAAGCTTAGTTTCTATTAAAAATATACCTTGGAAGGTTGACAATAATTCGGCAGTGTACGCGATAACTAGGTGTATCAATGTTTTTAGCCTATAAGCACTGGTGTAATTATATTATTATAGGACTTGAATTTTTATTAATATAGGATATAATGTATTGGTACATTAAAAGTTACAATTTATTCCCAGAGTCTGGTTCGCGTACATCAGTTCCAATCAGGGATTGAACTTACTGGACTCTTGGAATAGGTTGTAACATCTACATTTTTCTGATAAATTCTCTTTATCATTCTAAATATGTATTTCCTTATAATTTATTTAATTAACGAGTTAAAAACCTTCATAAACTAAACCTTAAAGGATTATTCTCAAATTTTTATTATTTCGAATTTTATTTTTATTTAATATTTTTTTTTATATTTATGGCATTAAAAAAGACTGAGGACACAAAGAAGAAAGATGAGCCTATAAAATCAGAAGCAAAGAAAGTAATTAGAAAAGCTACGACCACTAAAAGAACTACTTCAGTATCTAAACCAGTTACTAAAAGCAAAACCGTAATTGAAGAAAAACTACCTGAAGTTAAGAAATCAGCTGAAGTTAGTAAAATCCCTACAGTAAATAGTAGTTCAATTGTTGTTAATAGTAATAATGGATTTAATAGTTCTAAAAAAGATACTATTGTTAAATCTACAAGCTTAAAAGATCTTGAAGCACTTACTTTGGCTGAGCTTAGAAAACTTGCAAAAGAACTTGATATTGAAAATCCACAAGAATATCAGAAGAAAGATCTTGTTTTAGAAGTATTAGCAGAACAAACTAAAAGAGGTGGAAACATTTTTGCGGAAGGATATTTAGAAGTTATTAAGGATTCCCATGGAGTACTAAGATCACTTACAATGCTTCCTGGAGATAATGATGTTTATGTCTCAAGCTCTCAAATTAAAAGATTTAATTTAAGACAGGGAGACTATATTGCGGGACAAGCTAGACCTCCGAAAGAAGGTGAAAGATACCTTGGATTATTGAAAATCGAAGCTATTAATAACGATAGTCCTGAGAAAGCTATCTCAAGACCAACATTTAATAAGCTAACACCAATTTACCCTGAAGAGCAGATTAAACTAGAAACTGATCAGCATAAATTAGCTACTAGAATCATTGACCTTCTAGCCCCAATAGGAAAAGGGCAGAGAGGTATGATTGTTGCTCCTCCAAAAGCTGGTAAAACATGGTTATTAAAAGATATTGCTGAGGGAATTGCTCAAAATCACCCTGAGATACATTTAATGGTTGTATTAGTTGGAGAGCGGCCTGAAGAGGTAACAGACCTTCAGAGATTTGTACAAGGAGAAGTTATCGCTGCAAACTTCGATGAACCACCTGAGAACCATACAAAAATTGCAGAGATGGCTGTTGAACGAGCTAAAAGACTTGTAGAAAATGGTATGGATGTTGTTATTTTAATGGATAGTATTACAAGATTAGCCCGAGCTTATAATTTAACAGCTCCTCCTTCAGGAAGAACTCTTTCTGGAGGTTTCGATCCTATTGCTATCTATCCTCCTAAGAAATTCTTTGGAGCTGCTAGAAATATGGAGAATGGAGGAAGTCTTACTATAATCGCTACGGCTCTTGTAGATACAGGAAGTAAGATGGATGAGGTTATATTTGAAGAATTTAAAGGAACTGGAAATATGGAAGTTAAATTGGACAGAAAGCTTGCAGGAAAGAGAATTTTCCCAGCAATTGATGTAACTTCTTCATACACAAGAAATGAAGATAAGCTTCTTGCTCCTGAAGTTCTTGCTCAAACATGGAGAGTTATTAGGATGTTAGATACTCTACAAAACGAGACAAATTCAAATCCTACCGAGGTTCTTGTTGATAGAATTAAGAGAACTAAGAATAATGAAGAGTTCCTAGCAACTTTACACGAAGCGATGTAATAAAAGTACTGTTTAAATACGGTATAATTAGTAAATGGCAGAATTAGGAAAAAAATTCTCACGAGAAGCTCCAAAAAAAAATAACTTTTTGGAGCGTCTTGCTAATCTGTCTACAGCTATTGGTAGATATTATAGAACACGTTTCGCTTACAGACTTTACTGGGGTAGAAGCGTTCTTTACAAACAGGTAATCCATGGATTTATTGTCATACTTACAGTTTTAGTTGCTCTTGGAGGGATTAGTAGTCGTTTTATAGCTAACAGTAATAAGTCCAATACTATTGTTGCAGATTCATTAACTGCTGGGAATATTGATTTATTAGAGCAAGGAGGTAGTGTTCAGAGTATACTTCTTGCAGCAACTACTAATAACTTTAATATTCTTAACTACCAAGTTAAAGAAGGAGATACATACGAGACAATTTCTGGTAACTATAGCGTAACAATTGAATCAATTAAACTCTCAAACGTAAATGAAGTTAGTTATTATGATGCCAATCTTCCTGTTGGAAAAACATTAAGAATTCCTGAGATTAACGGTATTCTATATGATGTTAAGGAAGGGGATACGCTGGATTCTTTAATGGATAAGCTTATTACCGGAAACAGAATAGATGTTATAGAAATTAATAATCTTAAGGAACCAAACTACGAACTAACTGTTGGAGCTACTATGCTTATTCCTGATGGGCTTTTACCGCCGCCACCGCCACCATTTCCATCTATAATCTATACACCAC
>CAZWRA010000041.1:0-8339 GCA_964635995.1 uncultured Candidatus Saccharibacteria bacterium | reverse complement strand
TTTGATAAAATTCATTTGTCCTTATCTGGTAATTATCTATCTTTAGAGGTCACTTCATATACGCACGTAAATCTTCAGAAGACAAAAATAAACAGATTGCTTCAATTCCCGCACAAGTCAAAGAATTAAGAGCAATAGCAATAAAAGAGAAAATTGATATTGTTGATGTAATAACTGAAGAAAAATCTGCAAAAGCACCCGGAAGGGATGGTTTCAACAAAATGGTAGAAAGAATGCATAAAGGAGAAGCCAATGCTGTCTTATGCTGGAAACTAGATAGGCTTTCAAGAAATCCAGTGGATGGAGGAACAGTAAGTTGGCTTATTCAACAGGGTATTGTACAAAATATTAAAACTCATAGTAGAGATTATTATCCATCCGATAATTTTTTAATGATGCAAGTTGAGCTTGGAATGGCTAATCAATTTATCCGAGATCTTAGTGATAACACTAAAAGAGGAATGCGGAAAAGAGTTGAAGATGGCTGGTATCTGGGAAAAGCACCAATAGGATATTTAAATATTGAAGGACCTAGAAAAACAAGAGTAATTGATTTTGATCCTGCGACCAAAAGTATTATCAGAAAACTATTTGAATTATTCTTAACAGGTAATTATTCAATTGAAGCTCTTAGGAATGTTGCAGTAAATGAGTATGGACTGAGATCAGCTTCAGGTAAAAAACTCTCAAAAAGCTCCATTAGTAGAATGCTTGCTAATCCATTTTATATGGGTAAATTTGAATATCCATCTGGATCAGGAATAATAATTGAGGGTAGACACCCAAGTTTAATTTCTAAAAGAGAGTACCAAGTAGTTCAAGATATCACTTCGGGTAGAAGTAGACCACGTAAGAAAATACATACACATGCCTTAACTGGAATGTTGAGATGCGGTGTTTGTGGATGCTCTATCACAGCTGACCCACCAAGAGTAAAAGTTTTTAAGAAAACAGAATCCAGAACTTATAAGTACTATCATTGTACTAAGAAAAGGGATCATATTGCATGTAATGAACCATCTATAGAAGAAAAAGAGCTTACCAAACAATTTACTGAACTAGTTAGCATGATTGATCTGAAGGAGGATGTTTCTAATTGGATAATAGGAAAGATAAGGCAAGAAAAAGATAAAACATATTCTGATACTAAACAGATAGCAGATCATTTAAATTCACAATACAAAATTTGTCTGGAAAAAATAGATAGATTGGTAGATAAAAACCTAGAAGGTCTTTTATCAGACACAATATTTAAACAGAAGATGAATGAACTCGAAGATGAAAAGAAGAGTCTACTTAAAAAGCTTAATGAGGTAGATGATGATTTTTCAAATAGAATAGACACAATTATAAAGGCATTTAACTTTGCCAAGAACTTGAATCAAATCTGGGACGAAAGTGATTTAGAAGATAAAAAAATGATAATGGTCAATTTAGGATCGAACCTTTTTTTAAAACAGCAGAAAGTCTTTGTACAAATGAGTTCCGAGTTTAGGCTTATTTCAAAATATCAAAAAGAGCTCAACTCACTTTCTGGAAGGATCGAACCAGTCAAAAATCATTTACAGAATATACAATCGGAGGTTTTAGAAGAACAAAGTTTCATTTGGGGTGGCTAACGGGGGTCGAACCCGTGACATTCGGTACCACAAACCGACGCTCTACCAACTGAGCTATAGCCACCATTAAGCTTGTAAATTATACCTTAAATAAGCATTTCATTAAATAAAGTTGTTGTATTTACTTCGTATCTAATATTCTGTACTATCAAATTAACATAAGGGAAAATACAGAAATGAACGATTTTATTAATAAAACACTCAAGTTCGCGGTATTACTAATCCCAGTAATTCTTATCTCTCTTGCTATTGTATTAGCATTTTTAGTCAATAGACTATCTGAGGATGTAGCAAAAGAAAGATTTGAGTCATCTACAGACAACCTGTACAATAGCGTCCATGCTCAGCTTGATAATTACATTACATTTATAAATAGCGCCAGAAGGGCATTTACGATTCAAGACGATTTTGATCGAGCAGATTGGATATCTTATTTTGATATTATTAATTCTATTTCTACATTTGAAGGTATTTCTTCTGTAGCATATGTTAGTGTCATTGATAAGGCAGATGTAAATGAATATCTAGAAAAACAAATTAATGATAAATCATATGTATATGAAGGATTAGAAAATATGAGTGTATCCTCATCTTCAACAGATAACACTATTTATCCTGTAACTTATATTTTTCCTCTTGAAGAGCTTAAAAATGTAATTGGTTATGACATTGGCCAAGAATCTGTTAGGGAAAAAGCTATTAATAGAGCAGTATCTTCAGGTTTACCTTCAGCATCAGACACAATAAGATTTATACTTACAGATGAGTTAGGCTTTCATTTAACTGCTCCATTATATGAGAAAGGTAGCATTCCTATTACTCAAGAAGAATCAGAAGAAAAGTTAAAATCATTAATAACTCTCAGTTTTAATGTTCAAGATGTATTTAGTGCAATTTTTAATAATACTCCTCAATATAATGACTTATATTTTAGTATTAAAGATAGCGATAAAGTATTGTATGAAAGCTCTGTTACTACTGGAGAAGATGCATTTTATAAAAGTAAAAATATTGAGTTTGGAGGGCAAACATGGATGATTGAATTTAAAGCAGAAAAGACTTTTGGAAACAGCTTACCTCTTCAATTTGCTCCTTCAATTATAGTTCTAACTGGAATAATATTAAGTATTCTCAGTGGGCTAATCATATATCTTGTTATATTTACATCATACAGAGCAGAAGACTTAGCAAAAAAACTTACAAAAGGTTTAAAAGACTCTGAAGAAAAAATGAAATCTATTTTAAATAATACTTCAACAATCATTTCTCTTAAAGACCTTAATGGAAAATATTTATTTGTTAATAATAGTTTTAAAGAAAACCTTAAACTTAATTATCAACGATTAGAAAATAGGTTAGATATAGATTTATTTCAAGCTAATGTTGCAAGGCAAATTGGCGAAAATGAAAAGCAAGTAATAGAAATTCGAGATGAAAGAACATTTGAGGAAACGCTTCCAACAATCTCAGGAAAAAAGAAGTATTTTCTGTAACTAGATTTCCTCTATTTGATTCAAATGGTGATATGTATGGAATAGCAAGTATTGCTACAAATATTAATGAAAGAAAAAATTTTGAAGAAGAATTAAGAAAAAGAAATTTAGAACTTGAAGAATTAAATAAGCTTATGATTGATAGAGAATTGAAGATGATTGAATTGAAAAACCAGATTGAGCGATTGGAAAAAAATTCTTAAATTACTAAAACCCTTCATCATCAAAAGGTTCCCATAATTCATCAATTCTAAGAAGTATTTCTGCTTTGATTATAGATAAATCCTCATTACTAATTCCTAACTCCTCCCGTCTTTGCTCTAACGGTGCAAAGTAAGCTATCTCTAATGACGCTATTAGATTTTGTTTTGATTCTTTATAAAGCTCAGATTCAGGATTATCTCTACCTGTAAAAGTGGCAGGTATATAAGAAAAAAATCTACTTAAATCGTTAATTATAGCAGTTTTTAAATCTACAATTTCATGGTATTCCTCAAAATCTAATAAAATAACTTTTAAATTGTTAGAATTGCTTCGATCAACACAAAAATTTTGAATCCAGCTGTCTCCATGTGCTCGTTTATTGACATGTAATCTAAATAATGAAGTTAAAGCATTTTCAACAAGATTAATATTTCGAGTTAATAACTCTGGGACATCAATGATAGGACTTAAAAACCTATTTACTTCAGAAATAACAACGCCATCTCGGGCTTCTTCTATAGTTTTTTAGATAAATACATTCTATAGTTTGAACCCCAAAAGTAGGCACCTCAGTAAATGCATTTCTTTCTTTATTAGCATCTCTTACCCTTTTCACAACAACAAAAACTTCAGCTATACCTTCTTCGACTATTCTTGGAAATTTAAGAAATGAATGAAGACTCTCTAAATTTAAGTCACCTTGTATTGAGCATTTAGCTATGAGAAATTCACTATTTGACGGCATGTTAAGATTTAAACTAGCTTCTGTTGTGTTTGAAAAATGAATTTCGATTTTTGGATCTTCACCAATATTATCTCTAAAGAAGTTTCGTATTGGAATTTCAGCATCTGAAAGAAACTCCTGCCTTTCAGCAGTAAGATGTTCTAACGCCATATGCCTAATAAAATAATTTTCCCTGAGTTATAGTTATATGCAAGTCTTTTTCCTACACTAGATCTCATAACCTCTTCTAACTCATCTGAATAACTTCTAGTTATTAACTTCAAAACACTTGAAATAGGGCCTCCAGTATTATTAAAAGCTGTTGTAACGTTAATTTGATCAGGAGTTAATCTTCTTGCGTCTATCGGTAGATTAAAAATAACCTCTTCTACATTAAATGAATCAGGACTCACTCTCTCTAATAGCTGGGAAATTTCGTCATGAGATGTCAATATACCCTCTAGCATACCATTATCCTCTAATTCAGTTGTATTAAGGATAACTTCTACAGAGCGTTCTCCCTCATGTCTATCTATATAATCAACAATCATTGCCATATTTAATTTTAACATTAAAATTTATCTTTTTATAAGAAAATGAGTCGGGTGGGATTTGAACCCACGACCAATCGCTTAAGAGGCGACTGCTCTACCACTGAGCTACCGACCCTAACATAAGTTTTCTATATAATTTTTAATTTATCCTACAAGTGTTCGAAGAACACTTTGCTCGGACTTTATCCTCCGAAGCTCGAAGAGCGTATGAGGGACTGAGCTACCGACCCTAATTACTATTTACTGGATAGATTAAATCCCGATTACTTCGTTTTCGGGATTAAGATCTTCTAGATTCAAATCTGTAAAACATCTTCTCTTCAAGAATATCTTAAATACGCCAGATAGGATTCGAACCTATGACCTAGCGCTTAGAAGGCGCTTGCTCTATCCAACTGAGCTACTGGCGCAACCTTTAAAACCTAAAAGTGCTCTGCAATTTTACCATTTTATACTTTTTTCATCTATAAAAAACACTTCTGGACACTTTATTAAGAATTACATATACTTAATATATGGAACTACGAAATATCATAGAAGAAATAAAAAAGATGATTAAATTAGCGACAGATTCTGAAACTGTATATGGAAACCCTGTTGAGAAGGATGGGTTAACAGTTATACCAGTTTCTAAGCTATCCTATGCTGCAGGTGCTGGTCAAGGATCCGGAGGTGCACAAAGTTCTTTTGGAAATGAAGATAAAGGTGAAGGTAGTGGATTTGGATTAAAGTCTTCTGCTAAACCTGTAGGTTATATAAAGATTAAAAATGGAGAAAGCGAGTTCGAACCTGTTGTCGACGTAAATCAATTAATAAAGTATTCTTTCTTTTTCGGAGCATTTTTACTGTTCTTTTTTATGAAGCTCCTTCGTAAATCTAAAAAAAGGAAAAAATGAATTCCATAGTATTTGAATGGCAGGATTTTGAAGAAAAAATAAAACAAAAATATAATATTGACTTTCCAGATACAGAATTCTTAACCTCAAATTTTAGTATTGAAAAAGCTAAAGGCAAAAAAAGTATTTCCCTTTTTACCAATAAACTTACTGATCATGATGTACTAAATGAACTGAAGATGTTCGGTTTAGAAAGTATTTGTTTAAGAACAGCAGGTTTTGACAATGTAGATTTAGAATACGCAAAGTTTCTTGGAATTAATGTCTATAGAGTAGCGCATTACTCACCCGAATCAATAGCTGAATATACTTTTTCCCTACTATTAGCACTTAATAGAAAATTAAAAATTGAAATAAGAAAACATTCGAATAGAGATAATTCTAGAACCTTTGAATCGTTAGGGGTTGTTCTTAAGGGTAGAGCATTAGGAATTTATGGTCTTGGGAAAATCGGACAGGCTGTAGCTGAAATTGCAAAGGGTTTCGGAATGTATATTTTATTTTATGATACTACTGTTCAATTTTATAATGGTGTAGAGAAAGTTAATTCTTTAAAAGAGTTATTTGAAAGATCACAGTTTATAACAATACATGCTCCGTTAACTCCTGAAACAAGAAAAAGTGTAAATTATGAGTTACTTCAGCTTAATAAATATAAACCATTCTATTTAATCAACACTGCTCGTGGGGACATAGTTGATTCCGATTCTATAATAAAGTCTTTAGATGAAGGTATTTTAAATGGATTAGGGATAGACGTTTGGGATTCAGGGGAAATTGATGATATTTTCGATGAAAGACTCTTAAGAGATAATGTAATTCAATCTAAACATATCGCATTTTTAACTGAGGAATCTGTTAAAACTATTCTTGAAGATACGAGAGATAACTTGTTAGGAAAACCTCAAGATTACAATACTTTGTAAGTCTGTTAGAATTATTTCATGGCAAATTTCATTGACGGAAGAGAGAGGGCAAATCAGATATTAGATGAAGTTCGAAGAGATGTTCAAACTTTAGGTCATTCCCCTAGACTAGCTATTTTCCTTGCTTCTGATGATCCAGCAAGTAAGGTTTTCGTCAATATTAAGATGAAAAAAGCCAAAGAAGTTGGAATAGATGCTAAATTATATAAATTTCCTGAAGATACTTCTAAAGAAGAGTTTACTCATGAATTAAACAGATTAAGACATAATGTTGGTGTTAATGGTGCACTTTTACAGTTACCACTATATGAAAGTTTAAAACCATACACAAACGATTTTTTAAATGCAATAGTTCCTGAGAAAGATGCAGATGGTTTAACAGCACTCAATCAAGGTAGCTCCTCTTATTTATTACCAGGATCTATCCCTCCTGCAACAGTTGAGGCGGTATTAGAGTGTTTAGACATCGTAAAAGAAGAAAACTTTACTTGGAGTGCAATTACAGAAGGAAGCTTTAAAATTAAAAGCTTAATTGGACAGTTTATTGTAATAATTAATAATTCCAACTTAATAGGTAAACCTTTAGCACAAATTTTAAGTTCTCTTGGAGGTACAGTTGTTATTGCTAATGAAACGACACAAAACCTTTCTGAACTTACAACTAAAGCAGATATTATAGTTTCAGCAACTGGAAAAACAAATATAATCGACCATAATATGATTAAAGAAGGTGCTATTTTAATTGATGTTACAAGCGAAAAAATAGACGTAGAATATAGTGGAGATTTTGTAAGATCTTTTGAACTTGATCAGAAAGCTTCATGGATCACTCCTGTACCTGGAGGAGTAGGACCTTTAACTGTTGCTTGCTTACTTAGAAATGTAGTTAGGTTGTCTGCTGTTAGGTATTATTAATATCCACCACCAAAAATACCTTTAAAGTTTTCTATAATTATCTGAGAATTATTAACTCCAATGTTTTTTAATAATTTAAAAACATTAGAATTAAAATTAGAAGTTCCAGTTATATAAAAACTAGTATTTTCTAATAAATCATTTTTTAGAACTTCGGAATTTAATTCCTCTCTTTTTAAAGTTACATACTCAATCTTGGAATTGTTTTTTGAATATTCTTTAAATTCCTTTTTAAAAGTATATTCATTATCCGCACTTACATGATAAATCTTTATTTTATTCGTAGACTCTTTTGTATTTATTAACTCTCTAACTATTGATCTAACACTAGTTATTCCAATACCACCAGCTATAAATACATGATTTAAACTTTCTTTATTAATGCCAAAAGTACCTAAAGGTCCTCTAACTTTAGTTATTGAATCCTTCTCAAGATTATAAAGAGCTCTTTTAAAGGTTGAGGCACTAAATCCGAAGTATCTTGTTGCAATTTCTAAATTCTCATCTGAGGGAGCTGAAGCAATTGCAAAAAAACGTCTATCTCCTCGTTTATCACTTTTTTTATGAGGAACAGTGAATAAAAGATGTTGGCCAGCTTCAAAGTTTAAAGTTGCTGGTTTTTTAAAACTATACAACCAAACATCTGAATCAATTAACCTTCTATCAATATATTGTAGGTTATGTGTTTTTAAAATCTGTAGATTTGTTAGAAAAGACTTTAATATTCTCATGTATAAATACTATCATTTTAATTTAAATTTCCCAAGAACTAATCCTTTAAGGGGTAAGAGTTTACAAGAACGTTAACTCTTTCTTTTAAAAGTTCTGCTTTTTTATTTGAGATGAAATCTGTTTTAAATTCATCATTTTGATAATCAGTACCAAGCTCTAAACATAGTTTGAAAGTATCATTAATTATTGATGCAACTTCTTTTATAGCTTCTTCTTTCATCCCTCTTGTTGTTAATATTGGAGTTCCAAATCTTACTCCTGAGGGGTTAACAGGAC
>CAZWRA010000040.1:0-9131 GCA_964635995.1 uncultured Candidatus Saccharibacteria bacterium | reverse complement strand
TAAAAATATATCTAAAAAATCTCTAAAAATTGCCTAGACAAATGGGTACAGTTTATATTTAAAAAATTATTTGCGAAAATGCAGCAAATTATTTTTACTTTTTATTAATGATATCAACAACGCCTTCAGCCGAAGGAGAAGTAATAGTTACAATCGATGAGATTGTACAAAGTCCCGAAGATATTGCTACTAACTTTTTAACTAAATATTTAGTATTAGCAAATTCTAATCCACACGATAGAGCTTCAGTTTATGATTACTATAATGCAGCTTTAGATATAGTTAAATGTTTCAGGGGGGGGGAAACGACGCTCTTCCGGATGAAGTTAAAGCTCATATTTTTTACCATCAGTTTTGGATTACAGGGATAGGCCTTGGGTTATCAGGTGTACTTCTGAAAAGGATGCTTTTTCAAGGGATGTAACGTTTGAACAACAAATTACTCAAGAGGAACAAAGAATTAAAGCCTTATTCCCTCGAGCAAGATTTGAACTAAGACCTCAAACATCTGAGGCGTAATTAAATATAAAAACTATCTTCGACATTCATCAGATCTTTCTGTGTGCAAAATTTCCAGAATAACGAAATGCAATAAACTCAAAAAAAATGTTAAAAATGTAGTGAATTACTTCTTAATTCTTCTTTATGGATATTGAGTCAATGGCTTTTGAAAATAATACTAAAATTCCTTTGAAATATAAATGTGATGGAGACAATATTAGTCCAGATCTTTCTTTTCAGTCAGTTCCAGAAGAAACAAAGTCGCTTGCTTTAATAGTTACAGATCCTGATGCACCTTCAGGTACATTTACTCATTGGAATATCTGGAATATTAGTCCTGAGACATACAAAATTGAGGAAGGCGCTACTCCAAATGAAGCGGTAGTAGGAATGAATTATTTTGGAAATATGGAGTACGGGGGACCATGCCCTCCTCATGGTGATCACAGATATTTCTTTAGATTATATGATCTAGATACAATGCTAAATTTAGATGAGGGTTCTAAGCGATTAGAACTTGAAGAAGTTATGAAGGAACATATTTTAGATACAGCTGAGATTATGAGAATCTATGGTCGATAATGAATTCTTCGCATAAATAACTTTATAAGTTCCGTTACTAAGATATCGATAAGTGCAATTAAAAGAACAATTAATAGGTCTCTAAAAGGAAGAGCAACTAAATCTAGTGTTTCATTTAATGGGGAATATAATGCTACCAGTGTCATTATAAATCCAAAAATTACTGAGAGATTAACTGTCATATTCTCAAATATATTCTCTTTCCAAATGTTAGTTTCAATTGTTTTAGCCGAATAGATAAATAACAACGAGCTTACAGAGACCGCTGTAAACATCATAGTTGCTGCACTCTCACACCCTTTTGTTTCAATAAAATTACTATACAAAAGAAAATAACCAAAATCAGTTATTAAACTTATAACTATTATTGTTGAAAGAAATTTAGTATTAAAAATACTTTGTCTTCCTGGTTTATGTTCTTTTTTTAAGTACTCTTTCTTAGATTTTTCAAACCCTAAAGATATACTTGGAAGTCCATCCTCAACTAAATTAATCCAAAGAATTTGAAGCGGTAAAAAAGGAAGTGGTTTATAGAATAAAATACTAAATGTAATTAAAACAACTTCTGAAAGACTATCGCCAAACAAATACATAAAAATCTTCCGAAGATTTTTAAAAATACTTCTACCCTCCTCTACACTATCTACAATAGTTTGAAAATTAGAATCAAGTAATACAATATCAGAAGCTTCCTTAGACACATCAGTAGCAGAATCTACGCTAATTCCAATTTCAGAAGATTTAATAGCTGGAGAGTCATTAACTCCATCCCCCATCATCCCAACTGAGAATCCTTGACCATGTAAAATTTTTACAATTTTTAATTTTTGATCTGGAGTAGTTCTATAAAAAAGCTTTGTCATTAGAATCCTTTTAGTAGTGTTTTCCCCATTGCTCAGTTCTTCAAGTTCTTCTCCAGACATTATTTCATCTTCGTTAAGTTCAAAACCTACCTCACGCATAATATGTAAAGTTGTTTCCCGTAGGTCACCAGTAATAACTTTTATTTGTATTCCTGAACTCAAGATTGTTTTTATTCCATCTTTTGCTGTCTCTCTTACTGGATCTGCAATAAAAACTAGTCCAATTAAATTCATTTCTGTTAAGTCATCCCTATTTAACTTCGAACTCTCAATTTTCTTACTTGCCAATGCAATTATTCTCTTTCCCTGTTTTGCTTTTTCTTTAACTAAATCTTTCCATTTTGTTTCTACTGATAGGCACTTAGAAAATACTTTTTCAGGAGCACCAGCCATATAAATTTTTTTCTTGTCTGAACCTGCAGTATATTTATAAGAAGAAGAGAATGGAAATAACTGAATTCTTTCAGTAGTTATTTCTTCAAAAAAACCAGCATCTTTCTGCTCAATTACAAATCTTTTTGTAGAAGCATCAATAAAATTCGCATCATTATTACAAATAGTTAATGTTCTCAATGCTTCTCCCTCATCTTCAACTTTCATTTCCTCAACATTCATCTGCCCTAGAGTTATCGTCCCAGTTTTATCTATACAAAGAATATCTATGTTACCTAAGGTTTCCGCAGCTGGCAGATTTTTAACAATAGCTTTCTTCTTCATTATTCTATTCATCCCAAGAGCAAGAACTATTGTGTAAGCTATTACAAGACCTTCAGGTATTGTACTTACACCTAATGCTACTGAGGTTAAGATAATTTCTTCAAGATCCAAATTTCTATAAATTCCTAAAATGATAATAATTACAGAAATTAGAACAATTATTACAGTTAACAATGTGCCCAGCTCTTTTAATCTTCTAGTTGTTTCTGTTTCTGGGTCGATTGGATTAGAAAGGGTATCTGCGATTTGACCATATTTAGTTTTAATTCCAGTTTTAGTAACCAGCATTAATCCAAGTCCACTTACAACTACTGTTCCCATGTACGCATTATTAAACTCCTTATCATCCTTTTCTACTGGTTCAGATTCTCCAGTTATTAATGCTTCATTTATAACTAGTTCATTACTTTCAAGTATTTCTCCATCAGCTGGAACTTTAACTCCAGGTTCTAAAACAATAATATCTCCTGGAACTAAATCTCTAGTTTCTACATAGATTTTTTCTCCGTTTCTAATTACTTTAATTTTTTTAGCCACTCTTTCTTTAATTAATTCAAGAGAGTTTTCAGCTCTATATTCTTGAATGAATCCAAGAAAAGAGTTAATTCCAACAACAATAAGAATAAAAATAGCATCTCGTGCTTCATTCAATATGATTGATAAAAAAGCTGCAAAAAGAAGTATATATATTAGTGGACTTTTAAGTTGTCGTAAGAAAATTCTTAATGGGCTTACTTTATTATGAAGCTCAATCTCATTAAACCCATATTCTTTTTGTAGATTAACAACTTCGGAACTTGAGAGACCTTTTCTTTCTTTTGTCATACTGATATATTATCAGGAATGACTTTTAACTTAAAAAAATATGAACGAAATAAAATTATATGTAGTTGCTTTCCCATTTATTTTTATCGCATTTTTAGGAGGGGTACTATCATTTATTGCTGTTAATCCTTCTCAGAATTTTTCTGATACTAGAAATGCCCAAAGATCTTCAGATGTTTTACAGATTTTAAATGCTGTTACACAATATACATCTGAGCAGGGAAATAATGTTTCTGATTTTGGTGAGATAGTTAATTGTGATGAAGGAACAAACGAAATCGGTACTGACGGTTTGAATTTAGGTTCAGTTTTAGTTCCAGATTATATTGTTGGAATTCCTTTAGATCCTGAAGTAGGAACGAATGCATATAGCGGTTATACTATCTGTATACAAGTTTCAGGTAGAATTCAAATTGCAGCTCCTTATGCTGAAGGAACAGTAATTTCAGTATCAAGATAATTTCTTGCAATACACTTAAAAAAATTCGTAATATGTATATGTATGAATAAACAACCTAAAGTTGCATATTTTTCTATGGAGATTGGAATCGATGATTCTATTAAGTCTTATGCTGGAGGCTTAGGAATTCTAGCCGGTGATACTTTAAAAACTGCAACAGATATGGAAGTTAGTATGACAGGAATTACTATTCTATATAAGAACGGTTATTTTAAACAAGAACTTACTGAAACTGGAGAACAGATAGAATCCGCAGACAAATGGGACTTTGAAAAGCTTCTCACAAATACTGGAGTTAAGTTTGAAATTCCACTTAGGTCTGACAAGATAATTGTAGAAATTTGGAAGTATAATATTTCCGGGGTTACAGGTTTTACAAATTCTATACTTTTTCTAAATACTGATATTACTGAAAATTCAGAAGACAATAAATATGTTAGCTTTAACTTATATGCACCATTTCAAAACACAAGATTAAAACAGGAGGTAGTTTTAGGTATTGGAGGAGTTATGGCTTTAGAGGCCTTAGGATTAGGAGTACAGGATGTTTATCATTTAAATGAAAGCCATGCAGCTTTTGGAATTGTTGCTCTTCAGGATATTTTAGGATCAAAAGAAGAAGCAAAGAAAAGAGTTATATTTACAACTCATACACCTGCAGAGCATGGTCATACTATTCATTCTAAAGCAGAACTTAACGGTATTCTTTCTGAAAAACATTTTGCTTATCTTTCTGAAGATTTTGAAAACGATTCACTTCATTTAACTAAATTCAGTATTAATAGATCTAAATTTTCTAATGCTGTTGCTAGTAAGCATAGCGAAGTTAGTACAAAAATGTTTAATCATCCGATACCAGGTATTACAAACGGTATACATGTTTCAACATGGGCAGGTACTGCTACAGCTGCACTTTTTGATTCAAGAATTCCAACTTGGAGAACAATCCCAGAAGATCTTCAAAAAGCTGAAGCAATTACTGGAGATAGAATTATTGTAATGCATGATGAAAATAAAGCTGAGCTTTTTGAATACATTAAAGATAACTGTAATTTAAAACTTGATCCCGATATATTCACTCTTGGTTTTGCAAGAAGAGTTGATGGATATAAACGATCAGGATTCCTTTTTTATGATTTAGAAAGATTAAAATACATAGCTGAGCAATTTGGAGGTCTACAGGTTATTTTTTCAGGTAAAGCATATTTTGATTACAGAGATGGAGAAGATCATATTGCATACGTTGTTAAGCTTTCAAAAGAAGATCATGGGAAATTAAAAATTGTTTATATTCCTAATTACAATATGGAAGTCTCACAGCTAATGGTGCAAGGTGCTGATGTTTGGTTAAATAATCCAGTAAAACCCCTTGAAGCATCTGGAACAAGTGGGATGAAGGCTTCATTGAATGGAGTGCCTAACCTTTCTACCGTAGATGGATGGTGGGCTGAAGGACTTAAAGAAGGTGTTACTGGATGGGCAATAGGAAATTCTTATCAAAATGATGAGCAAACAGAGCTAAATGATATGTATTCAAAACTTGAAAATATTATTTTACCTACCTTTTATACGAAAAAACGAGAATGGGCTCATGTAATGAGATCTTCAATAGCATATAATGCTAGTTATTTTAATACCCACAGAATGCTAAGGGAGTATATTTCAAAGGGATATAACTTAGTAGAATAGTTTAAAATTTTTATATTGTTCTTTATAATAAGTACATGAGCAAAATATTAATTGTAGAAGACGAAAAAGCACTATTAAATGTTTTAAAGGCAAAACTTAAAAGTGAAGGCTTTGAAGTTATAACAGCTGAGAATGGTTCAGTAGCATTTGATGTTTTAGAAAATGAAACACCAGATTTAATATATCTTGATATTGTAATGCCAGAAATGAATGGGTTTGAATTTATGAAGCGGATTAAATCTAACGATAGATTAAAAAATATTCCTATTTATGTTCTTACAAATTTAAGTGGCGAAGGAGACATGCATACTATGGAACAATTAAACGCTGATGGATATCTTGTAAAAACAGATCTTGATCTAAGGCATGTTGCAGATGTTACAAGAGATATATTAACAAGAAGAGGAACAACTAATATTCCTACAGAAGGTCAAGAAGATACAACTTCTGACGATGAGTCAACTTCTCCAAAACTAAATACTGACCTTTATTCTTTCAATAAATTTTTATACTTTTCCTGAAACTTTTTAATTTTAGGGCTAATTACAATTTGACAGTAAGGGTTATTAGGGTGAGATTTATAATAGTTCTTATGGTAGTCTTCTGCTTCATAAAACTCACCTAGCTTTGAAATTTCAGTAACAATAGGCTTATCGAATTCTTCTTGTACTTTAATTTTAGATTCTTCAGCAAGTCTTTTTTGATCTTCATCTTTATAAAAAATTGCAGATCGATATTGAGTTCCTTCGTCATTACCTTGTTTATTTAATGATGTAGGATCATGCACATGCCAGAAAACATCTAATAGATCATTGTAAGTTATTATGTTTGGATCGAATTCTATTATAAATGATTCAGCATGACCTGTTTGGCCTTCAGCTACTTCTAAGTATTCAGGATTTTCGGTATTACCTCCAGTGTAACCTGGAGTTACATACACGATACCTTTTACAGATTTATAAATGGGTTCGTAACACCAAAAGCATCCAGCTGCAAAAACTGCTGTATCTAAATTCTCATTCATACTTAAATTTTAATAATTAATTACCTAAAAGAAAAATATTTCTTTTAATTAACGAACCACTTTTACTTTCGTAAGGAATTTCTGACGCTAAAAGTTTAAATCCATTTCGTTCATAAGCTCTTCGATCAACTTGTAATGTGACATTCTTATCAGTCATAAAATCAGGAAGAATGCATACAACTCGAGTATTCTTTTTTAAATTTTTAGCGAGATTATTAAAGGTTTCAAAATATAATAAATTAAGTTCCCCTACAATCTTTTGTGCTTCTTTCATGTTTGGCAGTTTTTTTAAAAAAGGGCCCATATATGGCTCGAACGCACAATAATCAGCATTAAATGAGGTTTTTCTTGCATCACCTTTTATAACCTCATAATTACCAATCAATTTATATTCTTTTCTTGCCCAATTTAAATTGTCTATAGAAGAGTTAACAAGCTCAAGCTCATTATCTATTCCTAGAGCATTATATCCTTGAATTAATGACTCAATTAGAAAAGTTCCAGTACCACAAAACGGATCTGCAACTGTGGAGCCTTGTTCTGCAGCCAATATGTTAATCATCATTTGTGCAATCCGAACTGATGTTCCGTGAGTAAAAAATCTTGAAGGTCTTCGTTCATCTCTCTGTTTATATATTCTAGGATCAGTTGAAGTAATAGAGTGTCCGTATAAGTAGTATTCATTATACTTAATACAAATTAGTTCAATTCCTTCGTTAAGCTTCCAAGAATTAAAATTTTTAGGATCTACTATTGCAATATCTTTTTTAAACTCAGGATGCTTTAAAACAGCCTTAGCTTTCTGTACGTCTGCATTAGACTTCAAATAAAGAAGCAAAGTTTCTCTTTCCTCTTCATTTAAATAAATACTAGAGAGTGCATAGTTGTATTTTTTGTGAAGAAACGTTTCGTAACTCTCAAATATATTTTCGTATATTGATGTATTTTCACTAATAAATTCTGCAATTCTTAATGTTCCTCCTACTTTAAAAATTATATCTTTAAAGTTAATATTATTTTCATTTTGAAATTCAAATATATCGAAAATATCTCCACTTACTTTTTCAGTAAAAACAATATTACTTTTTTTGAAGAATTGTCTTATCTCTAGTTTAGATAGGACAGAATCTTTACCGTAGAGAAAAATTTTCATTTATTTAAGGTTATATTATGTTTTTGATTTGAATCAAGATTTAATATTATAACCTCATTTTCTGTAATTGATTCAATTTCGTAAGAAGTTATTGTTAAATTGTAAGTTTTAATATGATCTTCAATTAATCTAACAATATTAGGAAGTTTATTAGCATCAAAATCCCAGATCTTATTTTGCATACTAAGAACTAAGGGTTTTTCCTTATGAATAAAACTATAGATTTTAACTATTTTTTGTTCATTATCCTCAGGAGAAGTTACGCCTATTGCCTCACTATAAATTGTCCAATCATTTATTAAAGGAGAAAAATCAACAGAATTACTATAATCATTCACATCAGTAGTTTGAGGTTCATGAGAATTTATTTTAATTGCAAGATAAATAGACAGAAATAGTGTAATTGCTAAAACAACTGATAGTGTAATAATAATATTTCTTTTATATCCCTTTGTATTCAAAGATTTATAGGCATCTAAAGCGATTTTACCTTTTTTACAGAATGATTTCAGCTCTTATCTTTAGCTTTGTTTGCTTTAACTTCCTCCCCTTCAAACATCTTAGTTAAACCCTTTCCAATATCACTACCTATTTTTTCCATCTTTTTTCCAAGCTCAGTACCCCACTCTTCCCATTCATCTTCACTTTTTCCACCAATTTTATTTGTATTTTTAAATGGGTCAAAAATGATTACTAATCCTATTAAGATTAATATAACAGGCCAGAATAAGTCTCCAAAGCTTAATCCAAAAGTCTCTTCAAGAATGTAAGCTGGTAATCCAAATATAAATAGGAATATATAAATTATTGTCATTATTATAGCTACCGACTTAAGCCCATCATCCTTTCTTCCTGATCCTAACCAAGAAATCCAAAAAGCCAAAGCTACAGATCCAGGGTACATAAATGAAGTAAATTCCCAAATAGTTTGCACCCCTAAAACAGAAGCAATGAAAATATTAGTAAAAAACGAAAGAGATAGAAGCGTTAAAATATTTGCAGGTACAAGTAAAGCATAATCTTCTTTCTTAGTATTTGAACTAATCCAAATTGCCCAGAAAAAAAGTCCAGGTACTAACATAAACATAGGCCAGAAAAGTTCCCAATTGATTGAAAACTCAGGAACAAGATTATCGATAAAGACAAGTGCTCAAAAAAACAAGAAAGCTACACCAATCAAGATATTATAAATTCTGTCTGTCTTCATTTAGAAACTATAACTATCTTAATAATATTCTTTAAACACCGCTATTACAAGAACATATTGTAAACTAAAGGAAGATAATCCCCACTTTTGCGGTCGAAATTGCTTGCAAT
>CAZWRA010000039.1:0-9330 GCA_964635995.1 uncultured Candidatus Saccharibacteria bacterium | reverse complement strand
ATTTATAACAGAATAAAATGGATCAATATTATTTCCATTTCCTATATCAATCGGATCAGGATCTTCATCAGGTTCATTATCAGGCTCTTCAACTATTGGAGGCTGTTCATTTGTGCTTGGAAAGTTTTGAATTATATTTATTAAAAGATATAAGGCTAAAACAAATCCACAAATCAGAAAAACAGAAATAAAGATTAAAAAGACAGTCTTACGATTTTTTCTCATGAACTAATTATATTACTTATAACATAATAATTCATTTCATCATTAAATCCATCTGAGTTAAAACTATCTTTAACATTTATGTATAGTTCTTTATAAAGTGAATCTACTTCTTCTTTTGTAAAACTATGTGCAAATCTTGTAGCGCCTTCTTTTCCGAAAGAAATTATAAAATCATTTTTTCCTAGATCTTCGATTAAATGTTTTTTAAGAAATTCTTTATTTTCACTAAACTGCCAGAAAGTGATTATCGCTACTCCATTCTTATTTAAAAGTGAATGAATCTCCCTTAAAATCTTTTTTCTTCTATCTCGCGATTTAATATGATGCATAACTCCGAACATGACTATTAGGTCGAATTTTTGATCAACTCTCTCTTTTAAACTTTCCTTCTCTAAATCTAATTGAATTAAATTTGAACTATCAATAACTTTTGAAGCTTCTTTAAGCATCTCTTCTGAATAATCAATTCCTAAATAATCAAGTTCTGAGAACCTCTCTTTTAAGAAAGAATAAAATCTAGCGTTTCCACATCCTATATCTAAAACATTAAAATTATCAGAAGGCTTAAAATTTTTTAATGCCAGTTCCCATCCTTTCCAAGGATGTTGTCTAGTATTCGAAAAATCTTTTGCATGTTTATCGTATAAATTCATTTCTTTATAAACTTTTAACAATCTTTTTATACATTTCTATAATAATTTTTTCACCATTATCATTTATAAAATATCCAAAACTTGGCGAAGAATTAATTTCAATTAACCAAAGATTATTATCATTATCAAAAATAATATCTAACCCTCCGTAATTTAGATCTATTAAATTATAAATAGGTTTAATAAAGTTATTTATTTTCTCTCTTAATTCTAAATCATCTATAAATATTGCTTTTGCACCTTCCCAATGAAGTGGACTTAAATTATCTGAAAATTTTGCATTCTCAGTACTCTTCTCATAGAAAAATTCAATTTGTTTATTAAATACAACTACTCTAAATTCTTTTTTTCTTTCAATTTTTTTTTGGGCTAATGCCACATAATCGTAGTTCTGCGAATTTTTATTAAAAATCTCTTCTAACTTATTTTTGCTCTCATATTTATTTTCAACAAAGAAAACATTATTTCCATGAGACCCTCTATTTCTTTTTAAAACAAGTGGATAAGTTAACTTTTTTTCTATTTCGTCGGCTATTTCTTCAAATGAAAAAAACTTTCTATAGTGTTTGTATTCTTCAGCTACAAATGGATCTAGAAATCCAAAGGTTATAGGCATTTTAATAACATCTTTTAAGATTCTGTACTGAAACTCTTTATCTACAGTTAATCTTGCTGTCATCTGGTTATTAAGTGGAGTGTGATTACTATGAAAGTAAAATGTTTTATTATTCTTATTTATTTGTATAAGATTTCCATCATCATCAATAATCTTGAAAGTTATTCCAAGTTCTTTACATGCTTTTTTTATACATTCAGCGTTTATGTTCATAAATATTCCTCCCCTAGCAGGGGAGGATCAAGGTGGGGTAGATTATATTATTCTACCTCCCCTTTCCCCTCCTGCTAGGAGGGGCTAAAGTTCAGCTATCTGATAATACTTATCTAAAAAAAATCCTCTTTTTTTATAGTACTCTCTAGTTCCGATTGCAGAAATAACTGCAAGTTTCTTAAATCCTCTCTCTTTTGTAAGTTCTTTTGCTTTTTCAATTAAGCTTGAACCTAAACCAATATGTTGAGCCTCTCCTTTTGAATCATTAGAAATTTTAAGACTTGGTCCGTAAACATGAACTTCTCTAATCATTGCGCAATTGTCTAATTCATCGGTAATCTTGTTTTTTCCACTTTTAGGAAAACTTAACCTTAAGAATCCAGCTATTTTTCTATCACTTGTAATGTACTGTAAAAATTTCTCATTAGTATATTCAGTTTCAAAATCAATAATATCTAAAGTTAATTCATCAGGATTTATTTCGTCTGCTTTAACTTCCCTAGCTCTTATATTAGAGTCAGTTCTACCTTCTTCCTCTAGTTTCCATTCAACAACTTCCCTAAGATTCGTTGTTTTATTTCCAGCTGTAATTTCAGTAGAAGGAATATCTCTAATTATTCTAGTTAATCTACAATATTCTGGTGTCATTTCAATTAAATCAGCCATTAAATCAATAAGTACTTCTGTCTCATAAGGTTTGTATTCGCCTTTCTCATAAAGATCATAAAGTTCAGTGAACTTAATTGTTGAAGTAGGATATATTTTTACTTCGTCTGGTTTATAGTTCAGATCATTAAATAAGTCATGATATGACTCTCTATCGATTTCAGGAGTTGCTCCATAAAGATTAGGCATAATATGGGCGTGAATCTTAAACCCAGCTGCTCTAAGTAAGTTAACTGCTCTTGAAGTTTCTACTCTACCCTCACCTCTTTTATTCATCTCACTAACTTTATCGTTTAGAGTTTGGATACCTAATTGAATTTTAGTTGCTCCTAGTTTTCTAAGTCTAAGAGCTTCTTTTTCTGTTACTGAATCAGGTCTAGTCTCTAAAACTAGTCCAACACATCTGGATCCTGCAGTAGCGTTAATTTCATGTAATCTTTCTAATTCAATCCAACCTTCTTCTCTAGGTAAGGCAGAATCTTCAGAACATAAAAATCCTGCGAAGTGCTCCTTAAATTCTTTTGTAAAAATTAATTTGTTGTAAGGCATGTCTCCAACTTTCTCTCTAAGTTCATCATTCCAGTCTTACTCTAAATACTTTTTAATATTTAATTTCTCTTCTTCAAATTTAAATCCCCGCTCATCAGAGCTTAATCTTCTTGCGGTAATGTCACCTTGAGGTTCTCGAAGGGTCCTCGTTCGATCATGGTTCCCGTCTGCGCAGGCAGGCGAGAGCCTCACCATGACATCTTCACTCTCAAACTCATTCATGGCTCTAAAGCATTCGCTTATGAACCAGATTTGGTATTCTTCTGAGTAACTTGACCAAGTTCCTCCTAAAACTAAAAGCTCAATTTTATCTGTAGGATGACCTATGTTTTTTAATGCTTGTAATCTATTCCAAGTTTGAAGGTATGGACTAAACCTATTTGCTAAAGCTCTTTGTGCTCCTGGTTCTGTTGCAATATAACTTTTAGGCATTCGAACATCGTTTGGACAGAATATACATTTACCTGGACAAGGGAATGGTTTTGTAAGAACTGTTACTGTGGTTACTCCTGAAATCGTTCTAGTAGGTTTCATCTTTATAGCCTCCCGTAAATTTTTTGCATCTCCTCCCTTGAGTGAGGTGACAAGAAGCTCTAGCTTCTTGTCGGAGGGTGTTAAATTCTTTGTACTCAAGTTCTCAATCCATGCAATGCCCATCAATATCTGATCTTTACTAAAAATCTCTCTCCCGTCTTTAGGATATTTTCTTACAATTTTTTCAAAGTCTTTATTAGTGACTTCATCAATAGTTAGTAGCTCAGTTACAATTCCTGTAATCTCAGACTTATACTTTTTCGGATCAAATTTGTATGTTTTAGACATAGGCCAATTATACCTTAGAATCCTTAGTTTATATTTGTATAATGGCTTATGAGACTAAAAGCTGACTTAATTCTATTTCTTGTAATTACCCTATTTTTTGGACTAATCCTCTTTTGGCAACTAAAGTCTCTAAAAGCAAAGGAAGTTATAAGATCTGATGGAATTGGTTACTATATTTATCTCCCTTCAATCTTTATTCATAATGACTTATCACTCGAATGGACAATTCCTCTAAGACAAGGTCAAGGTTTTCAAAACATTGAAAAGGAATTGTATGGGGTTAGGTATTTAGATAAAGAAGAAACATTCTTTAACAAATATCCTATTGGAATATCTCTACTTTGGTTTCCATTTTTTTCGGCTGGCTATATCGGATCACTAATTAGTAATTCCCCACTTAACTCAGGATTTAATCCAATTTTTGAGGGATTTATTGGTTTAGCTGGAATTACTTTCGGAGCTTTTGGACTTATTCTTCTAAAAAACTTTTTGAAAGGTTAGTTAAACCAAACATTGCTCTTTTAGTTAGTATTCTTACGATGTTTACGACAGGTGTTTTACATTACTCAACTTTTGATGCTAGTTTCTCACATATTTATTAGTTTTTTCTAATAACTCTTTTTGTCTTAATAAGCCCATTAGTTTCTAAAAAACTAAATACAAAATTATCTTTCTCTCTCGGATTTCTACTTGGACTCATTACAATTTGCAGGCCAACAAATATTATTGTTGTCTTAATTCCTCTTCTTTATAACTTTAAAAATTTTAAAGAACTAAAAAATAAGCTTCTTTATATTAAAAAAAATATTAAATACCTATACATCTCAATTTTTGCTTTCCTTTTAGCTATTTCCCCTCAGATTATTTATTGGCTTATAACTACAGGACATCCAATAGTTTATTCATATGGTGAAGAAGGCTTTAATTTTTTAAGACCTAATTTATTTGAGATATTAATAAGCACAAAAAAAAGGCATTTTCTTTTGGACGCCAATTTTTCTACTTGTTCCTCCAGGACTTTTTATTATGTTTAAGGATAAAAAGTTTAAGAAATATTTCTATGGTACCCTTCTTATTCTCTTCTTGAATATATGGATAGTGGCTTCTTGGTGGGATTTTGAATATGGATTAGGTTTTGGACGGAGATCTATTGTAGATCTAACTGCAATTTATTTTCTCCCTGTTCTCGCTTTTATTAATTTTGTTGTAAATAAAAAGAAATTAATACTCACACTACTTCTATTTTTATTAATTTGCATTCTTCAATCCTGCTTTCTAATGGTTAACTACTGGAATAGGGAGATACCTTGGCAAGGGCTTTCAATTAATAGATATAAGTATGAAGTTCAAAAAGATTTAGGTTATAAATAATTGTCACCATATCTTGTTGACACCCTAAAATTATCAATCTATAATTTATATAGTGATGATATTAATAATCTCACTTTTAAGCACATTAACAACCAGTATTAGAAAGATAGAAACTGAAATATAATAATCCCGTAAAGGTTACAGGTTTGAAATTTTTAAGGGGTTATTATAATAACTTTGGTAGGAGGCCAACATGTACCCACAAAACAAGCTTAATGCATGGCTTATCTCTAGCGGGATAATCAATCGCAAGAATCTCGGCAATAGCTTTGAGATTCAAGTTACTTCCTCAGATGGTGTGACATATGTCAAACTTTCTGAAAATGAATCCACCCTTCAAGAAGTGGTTAATCATTTAGGAGGTAAATGCCCCGAAGAAAAAAAGCGATACGATCATATTTCGCAAAATATGGAGCCACAGTAAAGTTTGTGGAATAAACCCTAAAAAGGTGGGATAAGGCGAAGATCTTATACTACCAAGCTCCAGCTTCTATACGTTCTTACGGACGTGCTCTTTCGGTGAGCCTAAAAAATTCCCGAATCTTTCGTATATAGAATGCTGGTTGTTAAATCCCTTTTAGATATTAATTTCACGCTCCTCTCCCGAAATCATATTCTTAATCTTATAAACTCCTCTGCTCTTTTCTTCTTCACCAAAAATTACAACATTCCCTATATTTTTTTTATTTGGGTACTCAAGTGCTTTTCCTAACTTTTGAGTTTCTAACCCAATCTCAACAATTTTTCCCTCCACTCGTAAACTTTTAGCAATTGCCTGAATTTCGCTTTCAAAAGTTTCATCAAGCAGTGCAAGATAATATCTCTGATTTGAGATTTGAGATTCAAGATTTGGAAGTAGGTTCCAAGCCTCTAAAAATAATTTCATTGTTTCATCTCCAGGAGCGCAACCAACAGCAGGAAAACTTTGAGTTCCAAAGATTCCGGCTAATCCGTTATATCTTCCCCCTCCAAACATTGCTCTATTGTTCTCAGGATTCTTATCGAAAACCTCAAAAACCATTCCATCGTAATAATCGAAACCACGAGCGAGTCCAATATTGAATTCAATATCAATATCGTAAAGAGTTTTTACTTTACTTACTAACACCTCAGTTTCTTTATATGATTCTTCATCTCGAATATATCCTATCAGTAACTTAATAGATGTTTCATATCCATCTAATGCTCCGAATAATGTATCCCAATCATTTACATTGGCTCCTAATTCCTTCAATAGTTCTTCAATTTTATCCTGAGGGACTTTTGGATATTTATCTAATATTCTGACTGCAAAAGGTACCTTTTCTTCAGGCAATTGCATAAACTTAGTAATTATTTTCGCTAGAACATTTCTATTATTTACTTTGATTTTATACATTTCTCTCTTAGCTCCAAAAGCAATCATAATTTCAGCAGCTATCTGTAAAATCTCTAAATCAGCATTAAAACTTTCACTTCCAAAAATATCAAAATTCAACTGCCAGAATTCTCTATTTCTTCCTCTTTGAGGTTTTTCATTCCTAAAGTAATTTGCGATAGAAAATAATCTGAGCGGCTTAGGAGTATCATTATAAATCTTTGTAACCATTCTAGTTACTGACGGAGTCATCTCAGGTCTAATCGCAAGCTCTCTTCCAGCTCTATCTGTCATGGTCATTAATTCCTTTCCCCCAACATCTTCTCCTGACTTAGCTCTATAAACATCAGCCGATTCTAAGATCGGTGTTAAATACTCTTCGTAACCAAATCGCGTACAGACTTCTCTCCAAGTATCGAAAATATATTTTCTAATTCTATACTCTTCTGGAAGCCAGTCACTTGTTCCTTTTGGTGGTTGATTGTTTAGTTTCATATTTGATTATAACTATATTAATAAAAAAATAATACCCTCCGAATAGGAGTGTATTAAATTTATACGTGCTAAATCCCTCCTTTAATTGAGGGTATGATGTAAAGTTGTATTTAATAATTTATTATCTTTCATTCAATCAATTATACCATTATATTCTATATCAATAAGCTCTTTAAAATCATTTATTACATAATCAGCTTTATTAACTAAAGTCTCCCTTTTAACGTTTTCAGTATATAAATAGAACTTTTCAGCCATTCCTTGTTCTTTAATCTCTAAGTCTGTTGAGCCATCTCCAATTACGATTCGCTCAGGACTTATATTAAGCCTTTTAACAACCTCGACCTTACCTAATGGCTTCAAAAGTAAAGAATCCTCTTTATACCTTTATATTCATTTCCACTGAAAATGAATTCATTAGCAAACACGTGATCGCTTTTTATATTAAGGTATTCAGCTACAGGAAGAATCCATTCTATAAATCCTCCTGAGACAATATAAATAGAATCAGAATATGTTCTAAAAAATTCAATCTCACGTATAAAAGATTTAGAAATTGTACTAATAATTTTATCATTAAGAATATCAAGGTGTTTCCTTTGGATATCAAATAGGGAAAGCCTTTTGAGCAATGAGTCTTTAAAAGTAATTTTACCTTCCATACCTAAATTAGTAATTGATGAAATTTTTTGAATAATTTCATCTTTTTTCTCTACTTCATTTAATGCAGTCTCAGCAATCATTTCCAAACCTTCAACTGAAACAATAGTGCTGTCGAAATCCAATATGAGGTATTTTTTTATACGTTTTCCTGATAAATTAGACATAACGAGTTACATAATCTCATAAGTTTCTGTTTGAATGAAATTTTTAGGATATAATCCAATAATATTTTTTAAAACTAAATAATGGCTAATTTTGTAAATGAGGTTACTTACCTCGATAACAGCTTCACTCCTATCCCGGAAGGTGTCAGTTTAAAAGACAAAGAAATTTATTTTGAGAAAACATCTAGATACCAAGTCCTTCTTGGAGGGAAAAAAGGTCCTGAACAAATTAACAAAGTTACTGTTAACAAAGGAGGAAAAAAGTTACACTTTCAGTTCCTCTGTTTAAAAAATTATTGAAGAATGGTGCTAGTGCTGAAAAGGTTTTTGAAGAAGGAATGAAAATGAATCCTGGAAGTGAAAACTCAAAAGTAACTTTTAATAAAAACTTAACTATTTAATATTTCCGTGCTGTTGTAGGTGCATTAGGAGTAATAGTTGGTGTAATTATGTTCTTTGCACTTCAAACAGATAAGAATTTCTCAGGAGAAGTTAAAGAATTTGATTCTTTATCTGAAGTTGGAATTGGAGATTTTGTTAGAACTGATGGAGAATACTGGGATACTTATGGAATTACCCTAGAAACTACAAATACAGTCTATGGAATAGAAACAAGTACAGACACAAGTGAGGGAAATACTTATGTAATTATGACAAAACCAATAACTGAAGAAACAAATTTTGAGGAAGCACTTGAAACATTTATTTTTAGATATGCAGCTGGATCAAGATATGATACTGCATTTAATTCTTTAGGAGCTGATGAATATATCCTAAGTGGTTTAGAAGGTGAAGTTAAAAATCTTTCTACTGTTGAATCTGTTGATAGCGGTCCAACAGCAACAGAATACTTCAACCAGTTTTTAACAGAATTTAATGCACAAGAAGAAACTTATAGAGTTCTTTTAGCTGAACCTGAATTTATTATTGATGGAAGAGTTGTTCAGGCAAATATGGTTTCCGATATCTTATTACCTTCAGGAGTAATTTTAGTAATACGAGTAATTGGACTTATTACTTTCTTTGTATTAAATAAAAAACATATAAAAGAAATGGATGAGTTCATTATGAGAGTTGAAGGAAAGAAATCTAAATCACCAATTGAGAGAGCTGATAAAACGACAAAAGAACAAGATGATCTTGAATTTGAAGAAACTACAATAATCACTAAGCATAGAAAGGGTAAATATAAGAAATCAGGTCCAATAGAACGAAATTAAATCTAAAAGTACTTAGGTACCTAGTTACTTAAGTACTTTATACTTATTAAACCCTCTGAACCTTTCCTCCTTCAATAACAACACTAGGTGTATCTAATGTTCCGTCAGGCATTGTTATTTCTGGCCATTTTTTAATAACTTCACAAGAAAGTTTTTTAGATTTTGACCAAAGATAATCGAAGAAAGATTTCATTGAAGCACTATATGCTTTACTTTCAATAAGTAGTCCCCAAGCTTCATTTTGGAATGCACAAGAATGTAAAATTTTATCTCCAATTATTGTAGTTCTCGTATATTGAATTACTAATGGATGTTC
>CAZWRA010000038.1:0-9653 GCA_964635995.1 uncultured Candidatus Saccharibacteria bacterium | reverse complement strand
ATATCTAATTACACCTCTTTTTTCTGTCCAGCTTATGGGGTACATTTTAAACTAACTGCAGAAATTTATTACTCATTTCCTACAGGAATAACAAAACAACTTCATGAAAGCTCTCTAGAAAGAAATAAAACATACGAAACACAAGATACTTCTGAAGAAATTGTTACAAATATTGCTTTCGATACTAAAACAAAAGAACTTAATAATCTTATCTCTGAGGTTACATTAGTTTTTGAAGGAAAAGATGGATTCGACACACATGAACACAGAAAAATGGAAATTTACAAAAATAATAAATTAATTAAAGAGAGAAATATTGATATTGATTTAATTGATCATAAGGATCCTATAAATAAAGTAATTCATGAAGATAAAGCTTCAATCGACAGTCTTAAAGAAATAGTAGCTGATGAACTTGAAACAGAATCCTTAAATGTTACAGAAATAGTATTGGAGAGTAATGAAATAATAATTAATGAGAACCCAAATTCAATAAAAATAGGAGAAGCACATGTGTTGATTGGAGATTGTAATTTATATGGAAAGATAAAAGTGTTTTTTAGTTTAGATTCAGAAAATTATTATTATCTATCTGATGGAATAGAAAGTTTTAAAAATGCTAGATGTGAAGATGGCGTAATTTATGAAACTCACGTTGAACTAGCGTTATGTATCGATTGTTAATTTAGCTCCAATAGATAAGGATACAAGACTCCCTTCAAGCTACATACCCCAAACTGAGTACTATAATGTGAATGGAGTAGAATACATTATGGAAAAGAGATTACACCCTTACCTCGAGGAATTGATATTAACGGCTCAAGCTGCCGGTTATAATATAAGCTCAACTTCTTCATATAGATCTTTTGAAACACAAGTTGAGACCTTTAATTACTGGGTGGATTGGAATCAAAATGTTTTTGGTTACGACAGGGCTAAAGCACTAACTGAGGCAAACAGAATATCTGCAATTCCTGGATTCTCTGAACATCAGTTAGGTACAACAGTTGATCTTAATGCAACTGAATGTAATGCGTTTGAAGGATATTGTGGGCAAAATGAGGCTTTATGGACCTGGTTAGATCAGAATGATTCAACATACGGATTTGTATTGTCGTATCCTGAAGGAACAGAAGAACAATCAGGCTATAGATTTGAACCTTGGCACTATAGATGGATAGGGATAGAAAATATGAATAGTTATGAGAATTCAGGAATGATTCTTAGGGATTGGTTAGAAACTCTTTAATAGTTTATTTTCATAACTTCTTTTACCATCTTCATAGTCTCAATTGCCTCATTTCTTGTTTTTTTAGTACCTTCCATAACTATTTCTTCTACTTCAGCTAGTGGGAATAATTTTCGTCTCTCTCGGATAGGTTCAAAAAAATTATTTATAGCGATTGCTAATTTTTCTTTAACTTCAACATCACCAACCTTTCCTGTCTTATATCTCTCTTTTAAATCATTGACCTCCTCGGTATTTGGATTAAATGCATCATGATAAATAAATACTGGATTTCCTTCAACTTTTCCAGGATCGGTTGCTTTTAGTCTTGTTGGATCTGTATACATCTTCTTAACTTTTTCTTTTACTGTTTCAGGATCATCATTTAGATTAATTGTATTGCCTTTGGATTTACTCATTTTAGAATCTCCATCTGTACCTACAAGATTAACTTCAACTCCAAAGTGAGCTTTAGGTAGAGGAAAAACTTCTTTCTTATAAATTTTATTAAATCTTTTAGCTACAGTTCTAGAAAGTTCGATCATCGGCGCTTGATCTTTACCAACTGGCACTAAATGAGATCTGACTACTAAAATATCTGCTGCTTGGCTAATTGGATAAGCTACAAATCCAAAAGGAGTAGAATCTTCAAATTGTTTTTCTTTAATTTCTGTTTTAACTGTAGGATTTCTTAAAATCTCATTTAACGAAACTAGATTCATGAAATAGACTGTAAGCTCAGCAATTTCTGGAATCATAGATTGAATGAAAATTGTGCTTTTATCGGGATCAAGTCCGCATGAAAGATTATCCTGAGCAACCTGAAGTACATTACTTCTCACTTTTTCAGGATTATCATAATTATCTGTTAAAGCTTGAACATCTGCGATTAAATAGAACAGATCATATTCATCTTGAAATTTTACTCTATTTTGTACTGAACCTACAAAATGTCCTAAATGTAGAGGTCCTGTAGGTCTGTCTCCAGTTAATATCCTTTTTTTCATGATAGACAATTATAGCAGTAAATCTGTTGAGATTAAGTATACATGGGAATAATAGTAGACCAAATTATTCTTACAGTTGATGATTCTGGTAAATTGACTTTCTCAACATTAGAACAATAATTATTTTCTCCATTTTTTCGCAACAGCAATTCGGGCTAATTCTTTTTCAATCTTAGCCTGAATTCTTGCGAACTCAACACTTTCTAGGTTATGTTGCTTTTGTAAGAACTCTTCTGCAGCAATTCTTGCTTCTTCAGCCCTAGAAACGTCTATTTCTTCTGCTCGCTCAGCTGTGTCTGCAAGAACATAAATCTCACTTTCCTGTCTTATTTCAATAATACCTCTAGAGACAGCTAAAACTTCTTCTTCTCCATCTTCCTTTAAAATTAGAACTTCTCCTGGAGCTACAATTGAGATCATTGGAACATGATCATCTAGAATAGTTATTACTCCTCCTTCTGTAGGAATTGTAAATTTCTCTACCTTTTCAGATACAAAAATAGCTCCGTATGGTGTTACTAATTTAACTTTCATTGTTCTTGTTGATCTCTAACTTCTAAATCCGAGGTTTCTTTTATTCCTCTAATAATAACTTCTCATGTAGATGTAATAACGTAATCATAGTTTTCAAGATCATCCTTTTTTATAGGATTCCCAAATTGATCAATTAAATAGGTTGTTTCAACTACTGTCTCGCTCATTACTCGCTTTTTAAACTTTGTCGTACATGATCTAAATTACCTTTTAAGAAGAATGCTGTTTCAGGAATATCATCAGCCTTTCCTTCTAAAATCTGTTTGAATCCATCTACTGTCTCTTCTATTGAAACATAAATTCCGGGATTTCCAGTAAATTGTTCAGCTACAAAGAATGGTTGTGAAAAGAATCGTTGTACTTTTCTAGCTCTAGAAACAGTTAATTTATCTTCATCAGAAAGTTCTTCCATTCCTAAAATTGCAATAATATCTTGGAGATCCTTGTATTTTTGTAATACTCTTTGAACTTCTCTAGCAACTTCATAATGTTCTTTTCCAACGATATTTGGATCAAGAATAGTAGATGTTGAATCTAGAGGATCAACAGCTGGATAAATTCCAAGTTCTGATAAAGATCTATTTAAAACAACAGTAGCATCTAAGTGAGCGAAAGTTGTTGCAGGTGCTGGGTCGGTTAAGTCGTCAGCTGGAACATACACAGCTTGAACTGATGTAATTGATCCTTTTTCAGTTGATGTAATTCTTTCTTGTAAATTTCCCATCTCTGTTGCAAGCGTTGGTTGGTAACCAACAGCTGAAGGCATTCGTCCAAGTAGAGCAGACATTTCTGATCCTGCTTGTGTAAATCGGAAAATATTATCAATGAATAAAAGTAAATCTCTTCCTTCTTTATCTCTAAAGTATTCAGCCATTGTTAAGGCTGTAAGAGCAACTCTTGCTCTAGCTCCTGGTGGTTCATTCATTTGTCCAAAGACAAGTGCTGTTTTATCTAAAACGCCTGATTCTTGCATTTCTTTATATAAATCATTCCCTTCTCTTGTTCGCTCTCCTACTCCAGCAAACATTGAGTAACCTCCGTGCTGTCTTGCGATATTACTAATAAGCTCTTGAATAATAACTGTTTTTCCAACTCCAGCTCCTCCAAATAGACCAATTTTCCCTCCTTTAAGAAAAGGACAGATTAAGTCAATTACTTTAATACCAGTTTCTAATATTTCTGTTTTTTGAGATTGTTGTTTAAAACTAGGAGCTTTTCGATGAATTGGCCATCTTTCTGAAACTTTTACTGCTTCTTTTTCATCAATCTCATTTCCTGTTACATCAAACATTCGACCTAAAACTTCTTTTCCAACAGGAACAGAAATAGGTGAACCAGTATCTTTAATTTCATCTCCTCTTGATAGTCCATCAGTCGATCCCATAGCGACAGCTCTAACTTGTCCTTCTCCAATGTGTTGTTGAACTTCTAGGATTAGCTTCTGTCCATCAACTTCAGCTTCAAGAGCGTTGTAAATTTCAGGAAGATTTCCTTCGAACTTTGCATCAACAACAACTCCGATTATTTGTGTTATTTTTCCGTTCATAAATAGTTTCTAGCTAATAGTTATTAGTTTTAAGATTCGATCCTCTGGTTCCCCATTCGACATTCTTGTATATGAGGCCAATGCCAGTTCCACATCATCTGGTTCTAATCCTTCGATAGAATATAAATACTCGCTTAAGGTTAGTCCTCTATTGTCATCTAGTCTGTTATAAGCCTGTATATGAGGTACAACTTTTAGTGCTGCAGTTCTGAACATTGTTCCAGTTCCTTCGTTATCAAACTGTTTATTTTGTGTATTGTCTATTCTATCTGTCATATTTTTACTCTAATGCGGCAGCACCACCAACAATTTCACTAATTTCTTGTGTAATTGCAGCTTGTCTACCTTTATTAAATTCTAAAGTTAAATTATCTATCATGTCAGTTGCAGAATCACTTGCATTTTTCATCGCAATCATTCGACTTGAATGCTCATTTGCAGATGATTCTAACACTGCCTGATAAATTAGAACATCTACTAACATTGGTAGTAAGTAATTTAATACCATTGTTTTTTTAGGTTCATATTCATAGTCAGAAATTGTTATTGCTTTATACTTTTCAACATCATGCTCCTTTGCTGTTCTTTCATCTCCAATTTCAGTTAAAACGTTAGCTACAGAGCTTTTAGAAATTGGAAGTAAGTGTCTTTCAATAACTTCTTGTTTTAATCCTGAAATATAATTGGTAAAGAATAGAGTTACATTATCGTAAATTCCCTCCATAAACTTATCTTGAATTTCTTTTGAGATTACTAACAATTCTTCATATGTAGGTGTATCGCTTACTTTATCGTAAAGTCCGATCAAACCTAACTTATTTCTTTTAGCGAATAGAGCAGCTTTTGAACCAATAGCTAAAACATCAAACTTTTCATCTTTATCTTTAATAAATTCATAAGCTTTTTTTAAAACTTTAGAGTTATAACTTCCGCAAAGACCTCTATTCGAAGTTATTAAAACTAAAAGATGTTTACCTGTTTCTTCTGGAGCGTCGACTTTATTAACAAATGTTATATCATATTCTTCTATTGGCTTATTTCTAGATAATGGATGCGAGATTTTTTTAGAACTTAAATTTTCTAAAATATTATGAGCCAAAGTAGCGTAATCTCTAGTATTAACAGCAGCTTGAACAGCTTTTCTCATCTTTACAGCAGAAATCATCTCCATTGCCTTAGTAATCTTCTTAGTATTCTTAACAGATCCTATTCTCTTTTTTATTTCTTTTGTATTAATTGCCATTTATTGTTCTAATGTTAATTCACCTTTAAATACTCCATTTTCTTTTATTCCTTCTGAAAGTCCGTCACAGATAGTCTCTAAATTACTATCAATATCCCATAAACCTCTTCTAACTTGCATCCCTTTTCTGTATTCTTCAAACCTGACTACAATCTCAGGACCTTTTCCGGTATCTGTCAAAATATCAAGATAAAATATACTTCCACTTAATTTCCCTGCATTAATTGAGAATGCCATTAAATTTTTTTATCAAGGACTTGATTTCGATCATATCCTTTTCCACAGTATTCGAACATGCTTGGAGGTGGAACTATCTCACTCATTCTGTCTCTTCCTCTTTAGATTTATTACCCTTATCGAAAGCTTTAATAGCTTCCTCTAATTGCTCAACTGTCTTGTCTTCCCAGTCTCCAGATCCAATCTTCTCTAATAATTTTTTATGAAGATTATTCATAAATTTAAGTAGTCCTTCTTCAGTTTTTGTAACCTCAGCTACTTCTACATCGTCAAAAAATCCCATATTCAATGCATAAATTGCAACAACTTGTTCAGCTACTTTTAATGGTTTGTATTGATCTTGTTTTAAAATCTCATTAACCCTTCTACCTCTCTCAATTCTATTTTTTGTATCTTGATCTAAATCACTCGAAAACTGAGCGAATGCTTCAAGCTCTCTAAACTGTGCATGTTCAAGTTTCATTTTCCCAGCAACTTTTTTCATTGGCTTTGTTTGAGCTGAACTTCCTACTCTTGAAACTGATAATCCCACATTTACAGCAGGTCTTTGACCTTTATAAAAAAAGTTAGATTCTAAGAAAATCTGCCCGTCTGTAATAGAAATTACATTTGTTGGAACATAAGCCGAAATATCTCCAGCTTGAGTTTCAATAATTGGAAGAGCAGTAATTGAACCTCCTCCATATTTTTTGTTTAAGTTACAAGCTCGCTCTAATAGTCTCGAATGTAGATAGAAAACATCTCCAGGATAAGCTTCTCGGCCTGGTGGTCTTCGTAATAAAAGAGACATTTCTCTATAAGCAGCAGCTTGTTTTGAAAGATCGTCGTAAATAATTAAAACATCTTCCCCTTTTTCAGCAAAATATTCAGCCAATGTTACTCCAGAATAAGGAGCAAGGTAGAGCATTGGTGCTGGATCAGAAGCGCTAGCAGAAAATACAGTTGTATATTTCATAGCGCCTGCCTCTTTAAGAATATTTACTAGTCTAGCTACTTTAGATTCTTTCTGACCTATAGCAACATAAATACACTTAATATTTTGATCTGCTTGATTTAGTATCGTGTCGATTGCAATAGCAGTTTTACCAGTTTGCCTATCTCCTAGAATTAATTCTCTCTGTCCTCGTCCAATAGGAATTAGAGCATCTATTGCTTTGATTCCTGTTTGAAGAGGTCTATTTACAGGTTCTCTAGTCATAACTCCTTGAGCCACTTTTTCAATTGGTCGTTCTATTTCTGTTTTTATTTCTTCACCTCCATCAATAGGTTCTCCTAAGGAATTAAGAACTCTTCCAATCATCTCCTCTCCTACAGGAATTGACATAATTTTTCCAGTTCTTTTGACGGTGTCACCAGCCTTAATTTTTGTGAAGTTTCCAAGAAGGATTGCTCCAACTGTGTTTGCTTCAAGGTTCAAAGCTAAACCTATTACCCCATGAGGAAATTCAAGCATTTCTTGTGATTTACATTTTTCTAATCCTTTTAATTTTGCAATACCATCTTTAACCTCAACAACAGTTCCGATCTCTTCAATATTTGCTTTTGGTTCGAAAGACTTTATATCCTTCGCAATTTCTTCTGTAATTTTTTTTGCATCTTCTTTTACATCAGCCATAGGTTATTTTTAAAACTTATTTAATAATTTCTTCTCTAAGAAGATTTAATTGTTTTTTTACAGTACCATCAAACTGTTTGTTCTGATATAAGTCTTTTATGTAAATTCCTCCTCGAAGACTTTCATCTACTATTAATCGAACTTCTGTTTCTTGACCTAATCTCTTTTCAATCCGTTTTAAAATATTTTCATCTGTAATCTCTCTTGCAGTTTTTACTTCAATTATTTTTTCTGATCCAATCTTCCCTATTTTTTTCATTTTATGAATCTAATTTATCAAGATATTTTTCTATTATCTTTTTATCTGTTTCTTCATCGAGCTCTTTGTCTAAGATCTTTTCTGTAGCAATAATCGCAAGGTCCGCAGTTCTTTGTTTCAGTTCAGCTATCATTTCTGATCTCTCTAACTCAAGTTTCTTTTTTGCTTTCAGTTCCATATTTTGAACTTCAGCACCTGCTTTATCTTTCGCTTCTGAAATAATTAGATTTGATTGCTCTGTAGCTTCGCTCACTATAGCATTTGCTTTTGAACTAGCTTCTTTAATAATCTCTTCTTTCTGTTCATTTGCTTCAGAAAATTTCTTGTCTATTTCCTCTGAATTTCTTAGGCTTTCTTTAATCTTCTCTTGTCTATCTGTTAAAAATTTTCCTACTCTTCCAAAAAGAAATTTATTTAGCAGCACGAATACCAATAGAAAATTAACGGTGCTGAAAAGCATCATCTTAAGATCTACACCAAGATTTTCTATAACCTGATCCATCAGTGTTTCAATTAATAATTAGTTAAATTTCCTAACTTTTAAGTTAAGAAGAATGCTACGAAAGCATAGATAGCTGTTGATTCAACAAGAGCTACAGAAATAATAACCTTACTGAAGATTGTTTCTTCTAGTTTTGGATTTCTTCCAATTGCTCTAAATGCACTTGTAATAACTAGTGCTTCACCTAATGCAGACCCTACCATAGATAAAATCATCATTCCTTTTGCGATTGCTGTTGCTGCTTCTGCGTCCATTTTTTTATAAATAATAAATAAATAAAATTAATTAGTTTCATTCTCTGGTGCTGTCATACCGAAGTATGAGGCAGTTAATGCTCCAAAGACTAAAGCCTGAAGAGCCCCAGAGAAAAGACTGAATAATATTAAAGGGATTGGAGCTAAAATAGCCAAAGCCCCTAGAATAATACCACTCAACATTAAACCTGCAAACATGTTTCCAAAAAGTCTTAATGACAAAGAAATTGATTTTGCAAATTCAGAAACTACATCTAAAAGTCCTACGAAAAACTCTATAATAGCAATAAAACCTGCCCCTAATCCTTTTATAAATCCTTGAATAATTCCCCAAATCTTGAAATATTTATTTAAATGTACAAATATATTTGTACTTTTAATACTATAAATTTGTGTCCATATCACCATAGCGGCAGCAATTCCAAAAGTTGTATTAATATCGCTAGTATGAGTTCTAAATAAAGGTACTACTTCCCCATCTAAGCTGTATGTTAGAGAATCTATTCCAGGTAAAACTGTTAATACGTTTGAAATACCTATATAAATAAAAAGTGCACCAATAATTGGGAAAATCTGTTTAGCTACTTTTTTATTTCCAACAATTTTCTCGATAAAATCTAAAAACATTTCTAAAGTTAATTCAATTAATATCTGGAATTTACCAGGAGTTCCATTTCCCTTAGTATTTTTTACAACAAAAAAAAGGAAAATAATTACCAAAAGTGTCATTAAGCCTCCAGCTAACATAGAATTTGTTACAGGAAATCCTGCTATGTAAAACAATATATCTGGTGGAACACTGGGTAATCCTGCATCAACACTAAATAAGTTACTCATTTTTATCCTCTTTAACAGATAATTTCTCTTGTTTTCTTATGTATCTATATGTTGAAAGAGCAATTCCCCAACTTACGATGTAAGAAATAATTAAAAATATTAAGTTTCCTAAAGGTTTAATATTAAATTTCTCATCAATAAAATTTCCGAAATAGGCACTTAAAACTGCTGGTACTCCAAAAATGAATAAGAAAATTACCATCATTAATGCTGTCTTTTTAGACAACCTATCAATAAAATCATTTTTAGTTTTTTCCTTATTTCCCATTAAACTTAGAAAATATTTTTATGCCAAGCGAGTGCATTATACAACGCATTCCCTTTTTTGTTAAGATCATTTTGTAAACTAAAGGAAGATAATCCCCACTTTTGCGGTCGAAATTGCTTGCAA
>CAZWRA010000037.1:0-9672 GCA_964635995.1 uncultured Candidatus Saccharibacteria bacterium | reverse complement strand
CATTGCAAGCAATTTCGACCGCAAAAGTGGGGATTATCTTCCTTTAGTTTACAAAGAATATTTCTGTATTTAAAATTAATTTGGTATAATACATAAGCCAATTGAATGGGCAGTTAGCTCAACTGGTTAGAGCTTTCCGTTTACACCGGAAAGGTTGGGGGTTCGAGTCCGTCACTGCCCACCATTTACATTCTAGTACCTCTTTAAGTGTTTTATCATCCTCTACTGATAAGTTTTCTATCTCATGTAAAAAATTCGTTGTTTAGCTGAAGAGATTCAAGCTTTGTTGGAAATGACGGCAATTAGTTATAAAAATTTACTTTACATATATCAATAATTTCCTTCTAAAATAACGAGCTAATTTTCATTTCTTTAAAATAACTATTACTTTAGTATAATTTTTATTAATAAATGGAAGGTTACAGTATTTGTATAAAAAAAGATTCTAAAATATTTTATGTTTCACATATTGAGATAAATTCTTCAAATAGAGAGATGTTCTATAGACCTACTCAAGGAGCAATAGCTTCATATGGTTTAAAAGATCAACATAGTTATTTAAATGATAAAAATGTTCATACTATAGATAATAAATCCTATCTTGATCATGCGAGCTTTCATAAAGATGGATATTTGAACATAAATTTAAAGAAGAGAAAAGAAAAATTAATTAGGTCAAAGCAAGTAGCTCTTCTTTACGTTAACCAAGCAACTGCTGTTATTGATATCTCAGAAGACATAATGAAGTTGCCTACCAAACCAAATAATAGTAACCCTAAACTAGAGACAATAACCTTTGATTTAGAAAATGAAAATTTTAATCGTTTACTATTAAGGATAGAGACTTGTAGCTCTGATGCTTTTTTAAAGAAGAGTTTCAAGAAAATTCCTCAAGAAGACAGCGAAGGTAGATTTACAAATATCAAAATGCTACCCTTCTCAATGACAATAAAAACAGAGCTTTAATAATATTAATCGGTGAATATAAAGGTAAGTTAATAGAAACAGGGAAATATATTTTCTTTCCTTTTAATCAATAGACTCGAATATACTTTGGAAAAAAGGCTATGTATCCTCACTGCCCACCATTTAAAAATTTCCCCTCTATCTATATTGAAAGAAATGTATGCACTGAAGTTAGTGCTTCTTCGTAGAATTCAGACTTTTCTCCATCAACAGTTACATTAATTTCATAGCCAAAGTCATCAGTTACTGGAAATAAGTATTTAGTTATTTCTAATGTATCTGAAGATTTTGAAGTTGTTTTACAACCTAAAGTATTATTAATCTTAACCAATTTAGGATTTATTCCACTTTCTCTTATAGATGTTTCATCATTCCCATAAAGTAAAAAACAATTAGAATATTTTTTCAGAGTGTTTACTCCATCTGGAATGTTAAGTCTTTGTATTGAAATAGTAACAATACTTGGATTTAATCTTCTAATCTGCTCTTGTTCTGTTTCAATATTATCTTCGTTTATTGAAGAAGGACTAGTTAGAGGATTTTCTATAATTATAAAACTTACTTCTTCATTTTTATTCACTAGCCAGTCTTTCGGATAACCCATTATGAATTGTGGCTCAATGTAATTTTGGAGTATTGCAAATTCTTCAGGTATTTCTATTCCACCGTCTTTAAAGTAGTTTCTGTAAGTTAGAATATTATAAATAAGAAAAATTAAACTGATAATAAGTAAAATCCCGAGAATAATGTTCAAATTATTTCTTTTTTTAGGAATAGAAGAATCTATATCTGCCATATGTATAGCTTACATTTTAAAGCAAAAAAAGACAATTCATATATCCAATCTCTAGGGGTTTAATATCATAATTTCTTAAGACATATCCAAGGTGAATTACAAAATACAACTCACACATTACTTTTTATAGCTGATTTTTATTGTCTCAACTGTATAGAAATGTGTCTTTATCACATTTGGTCAGGATTGATTAATGGGTTAAGCCTTCTTAACCTTATACCACTGTACAGTATGATGTTGCTTCATAATCCAAAAAAGTACCTGGGTTTATACTGAACATAAAGTTTGAGGTGTATAAATTAATACGACATAATTCAGATTAATAAAAAAGTAGATTATAAATCAATTTAATTATTTAAAGCTAACTTTGTTAATTTAATATTATTTGTAATATAGCCACCTTTATTAACATTCACGCTTCCTGAAAATTCATTAAATCCTTCTTTCATAATCAAAACTTTATATTCACCTTCTTTTACTCTTAGTTTAACCTTACCTAAATGATTGGAAATTCCTAAGCAAATTACCTTCATTTTATTATCATAAATTCTCAAAATGCTTCCTCCTAAAGGATTGTTAGTAAAGGCTTCAATAATTTTATTTTTACTTTCAAAAGATAAATCTAATATGCTAAGTATATTTATTAAGAAAAGGATAAGATAAACAAAAGACATAAATAACGTATAAATATTTAAGTTATCTCTCATTATTAAATACCAATATATTCCACTAATAAAAAAAACTGATAAAAGTATAAATCTCAAATATAAAGTAATATTTTTAAATTTAAAAGAGAAAATAGTTTTATTCTTTTGCAAAGAATCTAACGCTATATCTGTAATTATTTCATCGCTTGATAAACGTATTTTAAATTTTTTTGAATGATATCCATAAGCATTTACATTTATATCTAACTCACCAAACTCATCAATGTTAAATCCATATATCCCATCCAAATCGGAAATTGACTGTGCAATCTGAGTATTATTTTTAAATACTCTTATAACCGCTAAAGGTATTGGACTATAGTCAGCAGAATCGTATATAATTCCCCAATTTTTTCTTTTTCTATAATTTATAAAAAAGAATAGAAAACCAAAATGTCCGGTTTTTAAAATTGATGTTAAATAAACTAACAGAAAAGATGAGATCATGAAGAAAGGAATGACTTCAGTTTGAAATAAATCAACTCGGTTATTATTAATAACAGGTAGTTGATCATCGACTATAGAAATATCATCACACCCCAGTATATTAAATTCTCCAATATTACTTTCAACAATTTCAGTATTCTCTATTAAATCAATAACAACAACTTTCCATTTATAGCTACCACATTCTAATTTCCACTCTAATGTGAACTCAGATTCAGACCAACTATTTAGAATCGCAATTAAATCTTCATCATTAAAATCTGTCGATTCATTATTGCTTAGATATATCTTATATGATAGATTATCAATTAATTGATCACTAAAATCTAACTCCCATTTAAATGTAGGTTGTGTTTCTGTAATATTAATATTATCTATTAGATCAACAAGAGCAATTACTATTTCATTAGTGTTTGTTTGGTTTGGAACTTCATTCTCATTTGAAAGGTTACTAGTGTCGTTTCCTTCATTTTGACCTTCTGTTTCAATTTCCTTTTGAATAGTAAAAATAGAAATTTCACTTGCACCAATAGTTGAACCATCGTCTTTATATGCTATTACCCTCCACTGATAAATTCCATTCTCTAAAGCCTCATTAATCTTGTAGCTATTCACATCACTGTCTATTTCTGAGATCAAGTCTAATGCCTCTCCTTCTTTAGCTAACCATAATTCAAAATAATCTGCATCTGTTGAAGATTCGTAATTCCAATTAAATGTAGGGCTGTTATCATTAATCACAACATCTTTAGGCGAAATGTTCTCAAAATTGTATATAAAAGTAATAGGTTCACTCGTTTCTTTACTAATTAGTACATTATTATAGTTAGGGCTAAGTTCAGAAGTGCTTCCATTATTATTTGTTACCAAGGCACTCAGAGTTAAGTCATTGTTTACTTTATCCTCATTAGGGACTGAAATAATAACACTCCAGCTGTTATTGCCGTTCTGCCTTTGCTGAATGATATTTTCTTTGAAATATAATGATCTCCTACATTCACCCAGATTTAATGGATTTATCTCACTCTCACAAATTTCTAAATCAAACGGTCCTTCTCCAATAACAGAATTATCAAGGGTACCTTTTACTAAATAATCTCCATTCTTTATATATCTTACTTCTGTAATAATAGGGTAGTTCATTAGATCATTAGGGCCTGTATCTGTATCACCAGTATCATTAACATTAAAGCCATCTGGCAAGGTTACCTGTAAGTTATCGTTATTTGATAGATCAATAGCAATAGAACTATTGTTTGTAATTATATTTTGCTTAAAGGTAATAGAGTTATTTACACCTTTTACCATTAAGCCTGTTCCTGGGCTTCCTGTTATAAAATTATTTTCTATTACTACATCATGGACATCTTGACCAAATGTGTAAAGTTCAGATAAGTTTTCTAAGAGACTAGAATGGTTACTTTTAAACAAGTTATTACGTATTATGCTCTCACTTACCCTTGATAATGCAATAGCTCCTGATTCATTATTAACAAATTGATTATTTTCTACTAATAAATTTTCAACTACGGCAAACTGTAGCTCTAGAACATCTCTTCCCCAATCCGTCGTTCCTCTAACAACATTATTTTTAAAAACAATTGTATTAGTGTCGACTCTAGCTACGTAGATTCCCCCTCCATTATTTATAAACGTGGAGTTAGAAACTGTATGGCTATTTCCTCCTTTTGTCTCTATTATTCTTGCCCTCCCACTTAATACAGTATTTATAGAATAAAATCCTAGTTTATTTATTGTTATATTGGATCCTATTAGATTAAATACCCCTCCGTTAAAGTTTGACGGTGAAGTAATCATAATTTCTGGTCCAGTAGTTGCATTACCGATAACAGGTATCTCATTAGGCTCACTTATTGCAGTATTTGTATCTCCTGAAAAATCTTCCTGCGATTGTCCATCTATCTCTACACTACTTACTATTATATTAGGCAATATTGTATTTAAGTAAATACTAAAAGCATTTGGAGCATCTGGCAAATTCCAACCTGCATCAGTTGTTGGAATATTAAAGTGTATCTTTACTGGCTGGTTAAAATTATTCGCTACTATTATTGCTTCTCGTAAACTGGTCTTTCCATCGGGTAACCCATTTGCTCCATTTGTTCCTCCTCCTGAATATACTCCATATCCATCATCAAAACCTGAAAGAGATACATTATCTTCATCGCTCGTTGAGTCTACAGTGATAATAAATGTTCCATCTTCTTGTCGTACTGGATTTGCATCCACAATCTCAACTTCAGCTATTTGAAATCTTCCAAAATCACTCGTTACAATATCTCTTGTTGCAAGGGGTTTATCGGTCCAAGGTTCCCCTCTATCAGTATAATCCTGTGTATCTATTGTTCGTAAACTTGCTGTATTAAGTATATTGTTCGTACTATCACCATCAAAGGAAAAAAGTCTACTTACTGCATGATTCTCATCAATGTTAAAAGTATCAAACTCTATTTTATTCCCTGTCCCATCATAGATATATTCGGTAATACGAAACCAATTGTTCACATTAGATAGTATTGCTGCTGTTTGTCCCGTCGGAATAAGCATTGAAGTAGTATCCAGCGTTCCATTCGTATGTCCTGCAGCTGGACACGAGACTCCTGAAACACCTAAACAGTTTACATTACTTGCAGTTGCAGTTGTAACTTGCGTTGCAGGGTCATCTCCAGTTCTCACATGCATGTTCTCAGGAAGTGTTATTGTTGTTCCGGATAGATCAGTTCTTCTCTGGGTTCCACTAAATAATTCAAAAAGACCAAACCATGATTGCTCAATATTTCTATCTCCAATTCCATCGCCTGTTGTATCAACCCCATTACCTCCGCTAAATTCATTATCTTCCCAGAGGGTTGGTTCATTTAAGGCTACGTTATCTTGCATAAATATTCCTCCCCATACATTTCCAGTAATACAGTTTTGTTCTAGTCCATTACACAACGATCCTGGTAATAACTCTTGACCTCCAATTTGTGGTCTTGCGATTTTATCGTCACTAGTTGATGTCCTTGTATTGGAATTACCATTGTAAATCCCAATTCCCCACGAGCTTGAATCATTCACAATATTACCTTGTAAAACTGGATTTCCTCCTGTCCTCAATTGAATTCCTAGCCCAGCGTTGCCATTTGTTTGTATTCCAAAGTACGGATCTGAAGAAAAAGCACCTATTGCATTATTTCTTATAACCGTGTTTTCGTTTGCACCGTCAATTAAAATAGCCCTATTTCCAGAACCATTTGCAAATGTATTATATCCAATTTCCATATTTAGAAATACGTCCTGAGTTGTGTTAATCCAAATATGCCTTGGAGAAAACCTAAATAAATTTCCTTTACCCAAAGCACCTATTTTATGCACGTTGCTTGTTCCAATGTTTGTGCTTGATTGAAAACGAATATCTCCATCTGAGCCATTCTTTCTGTCTAATAATCCCGAAACATCTGTACCAAAAAAATTATTATATATTTCAACTTGTTCATTTGTATCACCTCCTAAAATACTGACTATTATAGCTCTACCTGTGTTACTAGATACAATATTACGATGTAAATCACTTTCTCCTCCGATCTCTACCCTACAATTTGGAGCAGCTATACTTATGCCGTCACCATAATTTGAAGCTGGTGTTTCACCATCAGGTCCAATACCTATAAAGTTACCTCTTATATAGTTTTTATTAGTTTGAATTTCATTACATGTTTCAATTCTTATTCCCCATCTATAACCTCCAATTATATTACGGTTGGATGTATTCTGACCCACTTGAGTATTTAAATTTCCTCCTATCCTGATACCTACTGAATCAGTAGGCTGGGCAAAAACAACTCCCTTAGCGTCGATACCTAAGTAATTACTTGTAATAATCATATCTGCTGCATCTACAGTTATCCCTATAAGTGTTGTGTTGACTATCATTTTATTGATCGATGAGCTTACTGCACTTGCATCAAAATAAAAATTAGCTTTAACTTCAATATCTGGACCAAATACATTTCTATTGCCTTGATTTACCTCTTGAGTTGCTCCGTCAATGATTACTGTATCCTGAATAGTGGGCAGAGGTGATGCTGGTCGAATCGTCCAATAATCATCTCCTCCTAACCCATTTCCTGAAGAAGGTATCTCTGACAGTGCATAGTCTCGATACCCGCTATCGCTCGTTGGTATATTAAAGTAGATATTGTCTGATCCCGCTACGTAATTTGCAACCGTTATTGCCGTCCGTAGAGTACAGGTCCCCGCTGTTGAGTAACATACTCCTTCGAGAAGATCTCCAGGGGTAGTTACTCCTGCCACCGCTGCCTCATCTCCCGTACTATCCACGGTAAATGTTGAATTCTCTACTGCTTTAGATGTTGTACTCACAATCGATGGATCACTCTTTTTTTCAATTCGAGCAACAACAAATCCTCCTGGCTCTTCTTGAACTCGTAAGAAAAATTCAATTTCTCCTCTTTGATTACTACGGAGTGTTGCTCTCCCTATCTCTCTTCCTCCTAAGTAACTAATTACTGCTTCGTAATCTTGTAGCATTTGTTCTGTTACTTCATAGCTTACTTTTTTTGTTTTGTCTGTATACAAGAGCTTTCCTAATACCACTTTATCGCCATTTACGTAACTTGCGGTAAATATTTCTGGTTGTAATATAGCAAAGTCTATCTGTTGTATTACTGTCTCTTGCAGGGTTGGTTCTTCTGGTAATGCTGTCTCAACTTCTGAAATAACCGAACGCTCGACTGTTACGCTGAGCTCTTGTACTAAAGGTGAGTAATTTCCATTATTTGTTTGTAAAAAAAGACGAAGTTGTATTGTACCGGTTTTAATTGTTTCATTCCATAAGGGTAGTGCTTCTGTAATTTCTTCTAATGTATTACTCGTTATAGCTTCTTGCTGTGTTTTACTCCATCGTTTTTCATCGGTATTGTAGTAGTACCAATCCTGTCCTTGATTCGGTGAGAGCTGGTATGTAACAGATACCTCTATTCCTCGCTCGGTAAGTACATTTTCATCAATCTGTATATTATTATCTGTGTTAATAATAGAAACCTGAGAATTAATTGAACCAAAAGAAGTTATATTTTCAATTGGTTGCAGTGTGAGTACTGCAGGGGTAAGGACAAAATAATTTGGTTGGCTAAATGCGTATTCAAAGTAAAGTTCACCTTGTTCTTCTACGTTTCCTTCTTGTTGTAGTTCCTCAGTATCTTGTGGATTACTAATATCATCAATTTGATCTGTTGGAGTTTCTTCTGATTCGTTGTCCTCATGTTCATTGTTACTGATTTCTTCAGTGTCCAGCGTTTGTTCTGTGTTCAACTCATTTGTATCTGTATTTGTATTTTCTTCATATTCAAGTGTGTCTTCTTGTGTACTTGATTCTAAATCACCTATGAGTGGCGGTTCTTGGATTGCTTCTATGGGGGTAGTTTCTTCTTCTGGTACTGTTGCCGTTTCATCTATTCCCAGTACTTCGGGTTCTTGCAGATCAGAGGCGTATGCAAGATGAGCACCATCAGCAGTAAACACAATTCTTTCATCAAAAGTTTCAAAATCATCTTTATCATTTTTGGTAAAACTATATGACAGGCTTTCGGTTCCTGAAGCAAAGATGCTTGATATCTGATATTGATGCTGAAGAAAATTCAAACTTACTCCTCCTAAAATAAGAATTATTGACTGGATTAATCCCGTAAAAAAAGTCATTATGATTACCCATAAAGTTGGATAATAGTACGATCTATATAACATTAAATCTTTTCTACTTTGCTCTTTATTTTTTTCTTTTCCTCGCTTAAATATAGTTAAAAATAGAAAAAGTTGAGACAAGTTAAAAATTGTAAGTAATGTTTTAAAAGGGAATTTAAAAAAGAACTTTTTAAAATTATCCGATGTTTCTTCTCTGAGTTTTTCAATCCTGCAAGAAATAGAAATTATTGAATTACCTAACATGATTAATATTCGTTTTTTTATATTCAAATTCGTATTAGAGTCAATAATTTTGTATATATTACTCAAGCACTGATGATCCTTAGAAACCATATAGAAGTTACTTGGCAAGTCTTTTAGAAAACCTTTTTTTCTTTCTGCAAGTAATAAAATTTTTATAGTTGTATCAGAAATCAATTTTTCATTCGTGACTAAAAAATCTACTACCTCTCTACCACTAAATTTTGGTAGAGTAGAGTCGACAATAATAATATTAGGTTTAAATACAAAAATGTAACCAATACCTTCTATTCCATTAGAAGAAGTTAGGCATTCATTAAAACCTAAGATTACATTTGAAAAAATGTTTAAAGTTTGCCGAACTGCAAATGCTTCGTCGACAATAATTATACTTCTCATAATATTTCTACGAAATTATATATGAAATATTGAGGTTAGTAAACTTAACTATAGGATATGCAAATGGAAGTAAAAAAGTGAGTCTAAATCACTAGAAGTGAGCATATTATTGTAAAACTGATCAAGAGCTTATAGAGGAAGATGGTGCCGAGGGGCGGACTTGAACCGCCGACACCTCGCTCTTCAGGCGAGTGCTCTACCAGCTGAGCTACCTCAGCACTCTGAAAGTGCTATACAACTCTAAAAGTTGTACTGAAGATTATAGTATAAGCTTAGCAATAAAGGAAGACTCATAAGAAACTCCTCCTATGTGTTACATATGTGATTAGGTATTTAATGACCTCTAAAGGTAGATAATTACCAGATAAGGACAACTGAATTTTATCAAAA
>CAZWRA010000036.1:0-10404 GCA_964635995.1 uncultured Candidatus Saccharibacteria bacterium | reverse complement strand
ATTTTTGATAAAATTCATTTGTCCTTATCTGGTAATTATCTACCTTTAGAGGTCATTTTAAGGAAAAAAAGGTTATTTATGCCGATTTTTTTTGAATAAACTAATTCTAAATTAGAAGGAATTTCAATTTTTTCGATTTGTTCATTATCTATTTTTAAGACAATAAGTCCTTCAGGATTAATTAGCTTTCCATATAAGTTTATCTCTAAATCAGAATGTTGGCTAAATGGTGGATCAATAAAAACTAAATCAAAAGACTTTTTATTAACCTTAAGAAACTTCTCTACTTCCTGATTTATAACTGTAACTTTTGTTTCATGAACTTTAATGTTTTTGATATTTTTATTTATTGAACTAGTTGCTTCTTTATCATTATCAACAAATATAACGTTTTGGGCTCCTCGACTTAATGCTTCAAGTCCTAAATTACCACTACCAGCATATAAATCTAATACTGATGCATTAGGTATAAATTCCTGAATTAAGTCAAAAAGCTGTTGTTTAACACGATCTGTAACAGGTCTAGCATTGTCAGGAACATTAAGGCCTCTGTTTTTATATTCTCCTGCAATTATTCTTGGTTTAATCATCGTGAAAACATTGTATTATATAAAACTATGCCGACAGTAGTAGCTACATTCAAAGAATTTTTTTCACCTCGCATTGGTAACTCAAGTACTAAATCTGATTGAGATAAAACCTCAGATGAAACACCAGTTAATTCATTTCCAAAAATAAGAACTATTTTTTCTGATAATTCAGCTTCAAAAAAGTTTTTAGATGAATCAGTTTGTTCTATTGAAACTATTTTAAAACCATCTTCTTTTAATTTATTTATTTCATCAATTAAATCTTTTGTATGTTTAAAATTTACGCTCTCTTCTGCTCCGATAGCTGTTTTCACGACTTTTGGATGGGGAGGATATGGAGTAATCCCAGATAAGATTAAAGATTTTACTCCTGCTCCATCGCAAGTTCTAAAGATTGCACCTACATTTAAAGCAGATCTAATATTGTCTAAAATAACAACGACTTCTCTCATTTAATTGATAACAAAATTTAATATTAAAGAGATAATACCAAAGCCTAAGCAGTAAATTCCAAAAACTCTTAAACTTCTTTTTCTTAAAAATGATAGAAGAAATGCTATTGAAGCATAACCTGTTACTGCTGAAATTACGATTCCTAAAATAATATTTTCAATACTTACACTTTCTAAAACTGATTCTAGTTCAGTAATTAATGTAAAGGAACTTGCTGCAATTAGAACTGGAATACTAACTAAAAACGCATAGTCTAGAGAATCTTTATTACTCATATTTTGCAACCTTGAACCTAATAAGGTTATTCCAGATCTTGAGACTCCATATAGGATTCCTACTGATTGAAACAATCCGATTATAAATGCTCTTTTAGGATCAATTGTATCTGATGTTAGAGATCTATCGTAAAGTCTTTTTATTGATCTCTCTGAAAAGATAAATAAGCTACCAGTTATTATTAAAGCAATACAGGCTATAAAAAACTGAGCATTACGAGATAAATTCTCTTCTACAAAGACTGTGAAAAGCAATCCGAAAATAAAAACTGGGATACTTGTTATTATAATATTTCTTGAAGTAATTAATGCCTTTTGCTCTCTTTTTAGAATTCCATTTAAAATTTCAAAAATGAATTTTCTATAGTGCAGTAGAACTGCAAGTAGTGTTCCTAAATGTAAAAAAACAATTACTGTCCCGATCTCTTCAGCTCCAGTTTCTGATGAAAGAAATTTCGATATTATAATTAAATGTCCGGAGCTTGAAACTGGTATAAACTCAGTAAGGCCCTGAAGCACTGCTAAAATCGCAATTTGTAATGTACCCATTTTTACTAGCTAAAAAGTGAAATTTCTCTAATGCCTAGATTATAAACCTTTTCTGCTATTGATTTAGTCTTTTTTATTAAATCTAGATCTAGAATATTAGCAATTTTTAAATTAGGTATTCCTGATTGTTTTGTTCCGTAAACTTCTCCAGGACCTCTTCTGAATAAATCATATTCTGCGATCTTTAATCCATCCTTAGTTTTAGTAAAGAATTCTAACCTTTCTTTTGCTTCAGGATTAATTTCAGGATCAGTAAATAAGAAACAATAACTTTGTTTATCGCCTCTTCCTACTCTTCCTCTTATTTGGTGCAGTTGAGCTAATCCAAACATTTCAGCGTTTTCAATAACCATGACAGTAGCATTAGCTACATCAACTCCAATCTCAATAACAGTAGTCGATACTAAAATGTCAAATTCTCCATCTGAATACTGTTTCATAATTTTCTGTTTTTCTGTAGCTTTCATTTTTCCATGAAGCATTTGTACTCTAACTTTAGGAAGTTTCTTTTTTACTTTTTTATATACTTCTTCAACAGATATATTATTACTATCTTCAGATTCTGTAATTAAAGGACAAATCCAATAAACTTGGTCTTGATCATTAATAATTTTATTATTCAACCAGTCATAAATATCTTCTCTCTTCTCATCTGGAACTAGGAAGGTTTTAACTTCTTTTCTTCCTTTTGGTTTACTTTTAATCGTGAAAACATCTATGTCTTTAAAAAATACCTCAGCGATAGTTCTTGGAATTGGTGTAGCTGTCATGTTTATAAAGTGAGTATAGTTGTTCTTTTTTCCTAATAATTCTTCTCTTTGAACAACACCAAACCTATGTTGTTCATCAACTATTAAAAGTTCAATCTTATCTAAAACATCTTTCTTTCGGTGTAAGAGCGCTGTTGTTCCAATTAAAAAAGCACCTTTGTTTCTTTCTTTTATTTCTGAAGATACGAGCTCTATTTTCATATCTTTATTACACGAAAACAGTTTCACAGCATTGTCGTAGTGTTGTTTTGCAAGAACTGTTGTAGGAGCTAACATAACAACTTGTTTTCCTTCTTTAGCGAAGAGATAAGCTAGTATAAAGGCGATAATAGTTTTTCCAGAACCTACGTCTCCTTGTAGAAGTACATCGAGTTTTCTTTTATCGTGTAAATTATTAATAATTAGTTCAACTGCTTTTTTCTGGTCTTTTGTTATTTTAAATGGAATATATGTAAAAATTTCTTTTAAATTATCTTTTACGTCATTTGGAAAGTATGATGAGATTTTCTTAAGTTTCTTTTCTAATTGCTGTTTCACCTTTAAATGAATATTTGTCATTTCTAAAATTGAGAGCGCATCCTTTGCAGTTTTTAAACTCTTCTCATTTTTAGGGAAGTGTATCTCGTTTAAAAAAGTCTTCAGAGAATCCTCAGTTAAAATCTCCTCTTCTACTGGTATTTTAAATTCTTTTTCTTTTGTAATATCTAATAGTTCTTTTATTCTTTTCCTTAACCATTTCTTTGAAATACCTTCTGTTAGGCTATATTCAGGACTTATTCTTCCTAAGTTAATGCTCTCTTCTTCCTCTTTTACTTCATCATATGAGCTTGGATAGAAAACAATATTCTTGCCTTTTATCTTTGACTTTCCTCTAAAAAGATATGTTTCACCATTTTTTAGAGCCTTGGTTAAATATGGCTGATTAAAAAATTGAATATTTAATTTTCCAGAAAAATCTTCAACTTTTCCAGTTTGAAGAGTTCTTCTACCGTTTAGTCTTACGTTTTTAATATTTATAACCTTAGCTTGAATTGTATAGACATCTTCGAAAGCAATATCTGAAATCTTGTGAACTTCTGAAGAGTCAGTGTATTTTCTAGGAAAGTATGTAAGTAAATCTTTAATAGTATAGATACCTAAAGAGTTAAGTTTACCTTCATATCGATCACTAATGTATTTGAGTGACGTAATACTAGATTCAAGTTTCATTATTTCTGTTTAAAGAACTGAAAATAAGGCTAGTAGTGGGGCGATTAACAGGCTTGCAGCTAATATTACTGTTAATAGGATTTGACTAATTTTTTTTAATCTAAGTTTTTTTGCTATTCGTTTAAGTGAGTCCATTAGGAAATTATACAATTACCCTGCCCGTAATGCTAGACATAGCGTTGCAGGCGGGGAATTAAAAATTACGAATTTAAAGAGTTCAAGAAAGTACTGCTTTATGATTTCAGATTATATTGCTATAATTTGAAGCAATTTATTTCGACCAAATAATCGGAATTTACAAATGGAGAGTTGCCGGAGTGGTCGAACGGACTCGTCTTGAAAACGAGCGTCCCGCAAGGGACCGGGGGTTCGAATCCCTCACTCTCCGCCATGAATTCACCCAAATTAAGATGTATAGAAGAAATGTAAATTTCAAAGAAGTTAAAAGTGTAAATGATATTGAACGTATTGTAAAAAGACTAAACCTAGATTCATCATTACTGGACCCTTTAAAAAAAGCATTATATTAGATAATGATGACATACATATAGATCAAAGGCTAAAAGGTTTAAAACTAGAAGATGAGTTTTTACTCTACCTTTTTGCTGTAAGTAAATTCAATCAGATTACAAGATTAGATCAAGATGTACTTTCCATACCAGGTAACAATAATATGCTCATTCCTGATTTCTTAGTTTTTCTTCAAGACAGGACCAAGAAAAAAATAATCCTATATTAATTGAAGTAAAATATGCTTCAAAAAATGAGACAAATTTTATTATTTCTAAAAGTCATTTTGAGAAATTAAATAACTACTCTGAAAACTACCATCATCCACTATATTTTGCGATTAAATATCAGTAAGATGGAATGGACTTTTGATACCTTATTTCCTCAGATGTTATTTCCAACTGTATCTGTAAAAAACTCAGACATAAAGGAGGGAAGAAAAATTGTTACATTTTACCTATAGAAAAAGCTATAAGTAATGACAGCTCAGGTTTACTATTAAATAATACTCAATGTTTACTTCAACCAGGCATAGTTATTGAAAAGCAATTTAGCAATAGGAAAGAAACTATAGTGCAAGTCGAAGAGAAAGGTTTCTTAGTAAAACATATAATTAAAAATGGAGAAAATAAGTTAGAAATTGAACTTCCAACTCAAAACAAAAATCACTTTATAGATTTTATGAGATCGACAGTTCTTAAAGTTATTTCTCGAGGTAAAGTGACTTATGATCAAAATAGTAATTATTTTCATGTTGATCAAAATTACATAATACCGTCGTACTGGATTATTATGCAAAGTTACTTAATATTGAGAAGTAAATTTAAAGAATATTTTAATGAAAATTATGAAGATATTAATTTCTACTTCAGTACACTAAAACCTTTCGATGCTCAAATAGTACTAATGATTAAAGATTTTATTTCGGATTTAGCAAAGAAAAAATTTATTTTACTTTTTTATCATGAACCCCAGGAACTAAATGAAGCTGTTAGAACCACAATTCGAAAAGTTAAAAGATGAGATTAAAGCTCATGAATCTAACGCATGGGCAAGAGAATTAGGTTATGATCCCCTCTTTTCAGCAGGAAGTAAGTCTAAAATAGTTGTTGTCGGTCAGGCTCCTGGTATTAGAGCTCAGGTTAGTATGAAACCTTGGAATGATCCTAGCGTAGTTAGATTAAGAAGTTGGATGAATATATCTAATGAAGACTTTTATAATCCAGAGCTCGTCTCATTAATTCCAATGGATTTTTATTTCCCTGGAAAAGGAAAAGGAGGAGATCTTCCTCCTAGAAAGGGTTTTGCTGAAAAATGGCATCCTAGATTACTTGAATTAATGCCTAAGGTTGAATTAATTATTCTTGCTGGTCTCTACTCTCATTCTTATTATCTTGGAAAAGATCGAGAAAAAACTATAACAGAAACAGTTAGAAATTATAAAGCGTATCTTCCGAAGTTTATCGCCCTACCTCATCCCTCACCTCGAAATATCCATTGGTTTCAGAAGAATCCATGGTTTGAAGCTGAAAATATTGCGTATCTAAGAAAAAGAGTAAAAGAGTTACTCAAATAATTGAATTTCCTTACAAATTAAAACTGAAAACTAAAAACTGACAACTTTTCAGGAAATTATATATATGAGTAATAAAATGGTATAATTTCTAGTCTAAAAATAAATACTATGACTAAAACAGTAAAGTTATCGAGTAAAAAGACCCCAAAATCTCGAATGTCCATTGCTAAGGCTAATAGGCAAAAACTTGTTTCGAGATCAGTAGCTTCTAAATCATCAAGAGATCGTGATGAAAACACAAGGAAAATAGCTAAGATAGTACTTATTTTCATTGCTGTTGTTCTAATAGGAATGCTAGGAGGAACTATCTATGCATTTAGTTGGTTACAAGGTTTAAACGATAATCTTCCAACAGTTGAAGAAGTTTTCCCAAAGCCACCAATTTCAAGCGTAATTTATGACCGAAATGGAGCTCAATTATATAAAGTTATTGGTGATGTAAATAGTGATCCTGTAGATATTAATCAAATTCCAGAAAGAGTTAAATGGCCTTTTCTAGCAGCTGAAGACGAAGACTTTTATAATCATGATGGATTCGATACAGCTGGAATTTTAAGATGTGCAGTTAATATTGCAAGATCAGGAGGCTCTGATATTTGTGGAGGAAGTACAATAACTCAACAGTTAATTAAGATTACAGCTTTAAGCGATGTAGAAAGTAAGGTTGAAAGAAAGATTCAAGAATTGTTTATGGCTACTAAGGTTGAGCAAGCTAACTCTAAAGACGAAATCTTACAAATGTATCTTACAGTTACATCATATGGTTCAAATGTTGTAGGAATTCAGTCAGCTTCAAAATTTTATTATGGGAAAGATCCTAAAGATTTAAGCTTAGCTGAAGCAGCGATACTTTCATCAATAATCCAAAATCCATCTTATCTATCCCCTACGCAGCCATTTGATGGAGATACTGAATCGTCTCAAGCTAGAGTAAAACAAAGACAATTGTATGTTCTAGGACAGCTTAGAGAGAACATGGTTTCAATTAATAATCAGATTCTAGAAAATGAAAGAGCTAAGGCTAAAAAGGAAGGAAGAGATTTTAACGCTGAAGAAGTAGAACTATTTACAGAAGAAATGATAGCAGCTGCTGAAACTGAGGAAGTTCAATATAGACCCCCTCTTGCAACAGATATTAAAGCTGGTCACTTCGTTAATTTTGTTTTAAGAGAATTACAGGAAGGAAATTATAAGAATGGAGAAGAACCATTTACAGAAGAAGAATTACATACTGGGGGATATAGAGTCTACACTACTCTAGATTACGAACTTCAGTTAATTGCTGAAGAATATGCAGCAAAAGCAGGAAGTCAGTATGATTATTGGAATATACATAATGCTGCTGTAATGACATTAACTCCAAAAAATGGAGAAATTATTACAATGGCTGGATCAAAGGCATTCTTTGGAGAAAGTGAGGGGTGTGAAGCTAATAACTCTAACTGTTGGTTTAATCCAGAAGTTAATGTTTTAGCCACTCTTCAATCACCTGGATCTACTAATAAAGTATTAGCTTATTATCTGGCTTATGATATGGGTATTATTTATCCTGGTGACTTACTTCCTGATATCCCTATTTCCTTTGGAGGGTATGATCCTAAGAACTGGGATGGAGGTTATAGAGGCGTTGAAAATACAGCAAGAGAAATGCTTAGACAGTCTAGAAATTTACCTGCTCTTATCTTAGCTGAGGCAGTTGGAATTAATAAATACGTAGAAACATCTAGAGAGTTTGGATATTCAACTTATACAGATGCCTCCCAATTTGGTCACTCAGTAGCAATCGGAGGTACAGCAGTATATCCATACGAACATGCTGCTGCTTTTGGAGTATTTGCAAATCAAGGTAATTATGTTGCTCCAGAATCAATCTTAAGAATTGAAGACAGTCAAGGTAATATTGTTTATGAAGCAAACCCACAACCACAACAGGTTGCAAGTCCTCAAGGAACATTCTTGATTAATCAAACTTTGTACAATCTAGAAGGGATTTCATGGGATGGGCGAGATGTTGCAGCGAAAACAGGTACATCTGAAGAGAATATAGATTCGACAATGGTTATGTGGTCACCAGACTTTGTAACTTTAGGTTGGGTTGGAAATAATAATAATGATCCGACAGATCCATATAACGGATTTGCAAGTATTGTTGTAAAGCCTTGGCTAAATGAATATATGACAAGAATCGGAGATGCTCCTTACTTTTCTGCTAAGACTCCATTTAATCGACCAGGGTTTGTATTTAGAGGTGGAGGGGCTTGTAATGATAGCGGAGAGTGTGTTGGATTAGCAGGAGACTGGATGATTGAAGGAAAAAGCTATACTCCAAGAATTAAAACTCAAGAAGCATTAGTTTGTAGCGATCAACCTGACAGACTTGCTCGAGATATAGATATTGCATTAGGAATGTCACAGATTCGAGTATTCAAAGAGTACAGAATGCCAGCACCTACTTGGCAAAATTACTTGGATTCATATGTAATTAGACAAGGAGGAACAGGTTCTATTCCGACTGAATACTGTAATATTGACCGAGGAGATATTGCTTCTGGTCCAATAATTAGATATGAATCTATTTCTTCACCAAATAGTAGTACATTGAATGTAAAGGTTAAAGTATTTAACACAGATGAACCAATAGAAGAAGTAAATATTTATATAGATAACCAATTAGTACAAACTGTTACAAATGGATTTCCTCAAGTTGATGAATCTATAAACATTAGTTCGTTAGGATTAACAGCTGGACAGAGATATAGTGTAGTAATTGAAGCTTTTGACGAGGAAGGTGTGTCAGATACATTCTCAGATCAAATTGTAATAGGTTCAGGAGGTACCGGAGGAAATGGGACTACAGACCCTGGAACACTTCAATTTGAGTACGTTCCGCCTGCTAATTTAACCTATGGAGTTAACGTAGGACCTGTTCTAGGATACACTATAAGCACCCAATACATCGGGGGACAAAACATCTCTAATGTTCAACTGTACCAAACAAATCAGACAATAGGAGAAACTGTTTTAATCGGAAATATGGCTGCCGTAGGAGGTAATACTTTTCAAGTATATAACTGGGGAGAAAATATAAGTACTTCAAATGCTACATATAGCTTTTACGCTACTGCAGTAACTGAAGATGGAGCAATTATTCAAACTCCTGTATCTCAGTTTATTGAAGTTAGATCTCAATAATCAAAAGATATTAAAAAAAGCACTCTTTTTTAGAGTGCTTTATATTTTTATTAATTATTATTAAGCTTTAATTTCTGAAAGTAATGCTTCGAAATGAGCTGGATTATCAATAGCCATTGATGCTAAATTCTTTCTATCAATATCAATATTACTATCCTTTAATCCTGAGATAAACTTACTATAAGTCATTCCAGTTCCTGCTAATTTTGCAGAAATAACTTTAATCCACTCTTCTCTTTTTTGAGCTCTTAAATGCCTTCTATGAGAAAGTGAATATGCTCCTGCATGTCTAACAGCTTCCTTAGCTCTTCTGTAAAGCTTACTATAAGTCATTCTATAACCTTTAGCTTGCTTCAGTACTTTCTTATGCTTTTGTCTTTTATTTTGCCCTCGTTTAATTCTCATGGCTTAAATGTGTAATAACTTTTTAACTTTATTTGAATCTTTTGTAGAAACCTCAAGATTTTTAGAATCTGAATTCTTAGGCTTTCTATTTGTAGTTCTTGCAAATCTTTGTTTTCGATTGCTTCTACTAACTCGAGTCACTTTTCCTGTTCCAGTGATCTTGAATCTCTTAGCTGTTGATTTGTGTGTTTTCGCTTTGTTTTTCATTAGTTTTTGGTTTTTTCTTATATTTTAAAAATATGCTTAAGTTTCTTCCTTCTCTATTTACTTCTGATGCAGGTTCACTGAATTCAGAAGATAATGCTGTGACTTTTTCTAAAGTCTCTTTCATATCGTTGTAATCTGCTCTTCTCATGAATTTAACAGTTACTTTTGCCTTACCACCTTTCTTAAGATATTTCTCAATATTCTTAAGTTTATTCAAGATATCATGCTCTTCAATCTTTGGCTTAAACCACCACTCTTTAATTTCTGCAGCTTTAGTTTGATTTTTAGTCTTTTTCTTCTGTATGTATTTGAATTTCGACCAATCTATAATCTTAGCTACAGGTATATCCTGATTTTTAGCTATAACGACTAAGTCAAGCCCTTCAGCCTTTGCTTTGCTTAAAGCCTCTTCTTTTGTTAATACTCCTAAGAGCTCACCTTCTGCGTCTATAACTCTTAGTTCTTTTGCTCTAATCCACTCATTCCTATCGAACTTATCAAAGTTTTGAGTTGGTTTTTTAGCAATAAATTTACGTTTTGATCTAATGTCTCGTTTAAATAACTATTAAGCCTTTTGATTATAACTAAAAAAAGGGTAAATCTCAATGGGATCTTGTAAACTAAAGGAAGATAATCCCCACTTTTGCGGTCGAAATTGCTTGCAATGT
>CAZWRA010000035.1:0-11497 GCA_964635995.1 uncultured Candidatus Saccharibacteria bacterium | reverse complement strand
ATTTTATTCTGTTATAAATCTTGATGGAACAATTTCGATTTATGATTTAGAAGGAAAAGTTTTTCCTATTGAGCTTGATGATGCTAATTGGAATGAGATTAGATGGTCGCCAGATAATAAGTTTATTAGTGTTATCGGAACAAATGAGGGAGAAGAAAATATTTTTCTTTATGATTTAGAAAAAAAGACTGGAGACTGGATTACGAACTTTAATGAACAAGATAATTCTGGTGTAAGTTCATATATATGGAGCGATGAAAAAAATATTTTTTACATGCAAGGAGAGAGTAATAACTCGTGGTTACATAGATATAATATCGATACTAAACAGGAGAGATTTAAAGTTAAGCAAATAAGCGGAGATATTGTAGATGTTCTTTCAGATACTTCTGAAAACTTAGTTTTAAAACAAAATGAAAATTTTATTCTTATTGATTTAAACGGTGAAATATTAGAAAACATTAATGAATTTTTTACTATTGAAGAAATAAATTCAATATTTTTTGCTGATAGAAATAACTTAGTTTTCGCCGAAAACAAAAATGAGTTTGGGGATAGTTTTTATTATTCGTATGACTTCGAAACAGAAGAATCTGAAGAAGTTAATAATTTAAGAGACTTCGTTTTTGTATGTAATAATACAGATATAATTGGCTACAGAATAATGGAGATACTTTTAGAATTTAGGATTTTGAAATATGCTCCAGATCAAGATAGTCTAGAAAGTATTTATTTAGATAAAAGAGCAGATTTAACTGAAATTAATCTAGATTCATTTGTTTGTGGATCTGAAGGATCTTTAATTTATACAGAAGATAAGATAGAAGGTGCAGAAGAAGTTATAATCTGGTATGGATTAGAAGAGGGTGATTTTGTTGAATTAGATTTTCTTAAAAACGCTAAAGAAGTTAATATAATAAACTAATGACTAAAGAAGAAATATTAGAAAAAGTAGATAAAGTTTTAGAAGAAGAAGGTATGGATACGAGTGGGCTGAATCTTTCTAATGAAGAAAAACTTCAGAAATATATATTGCCTAGCTTAGAGCAGGCTAGAAATACAATTTCCAATCTTTATAAATATGAACCAAAAAAAGGAAGCAGTATTTTAGGAAAAGCTAAAACTACGATCTTAAACAAGTTAAAAAACATAGTAATCAATGTTATTGAGAGAGAAAGTATGCGACAACAGAAATTTAACGAACTTACTTATCAGGCTCTTATAATATTAGTTGATGAGAACAAGGAGCTTAAAAAGAAGCTTAAAAGTTAATAATAGGTTTCTTCATTGAAATAACTTCCCCAATATCTATACTGATATATTGCTACATTTAATAGGGTTGTAATGTTAGGAGGTATTAAGTTTTGGCGTCTTCAAGACGCTATTTTTTCTGGCGCTGAAAAAAGTGCTGATTTACTACGCATTAGAAATCCAAAAAATAGACCAGAGCACTTATTTGATAGTAAAAAAGTAAAGAAAATATATATAGTTTTAGTTTTTCTTTTTATTCTTACTTCTTCTGGAATTTATTCGCTGTTTTTGACATTATAAAAGGTTGAGGCTAGTTGGATGAATAATTCATGGCAGTATAGAAAAGAAATTAGTCTGGGCACAGTAAGTTCTGATCAGACTGATTATCAGATTCAGTTAACTGGTATTAACACTCAAACATTATTCAATGAGGGAAAGCTTCAAAGTAATTGTGAAGATGTGAGATTTACTGATATTCAAGGAAACTTACTTAATTATAGGATAGAAAATAATGGTTTGACCTGTCAAAACAACACCTCAACTGACTTCTGGATTAAATTAAAGAGATTAGAGGCAGAGGGAACAAAAATTTATATGTATTATGGGAATCCTGTAGCTAGCTCTTATTCTTCAGGAAGTAATACTTTCGAACATTTTGATGAGTTTACAGGGGATGTAAATAATTTATGGCTTTTAGATCAAACACCAGTAACCGCTGGTGGATTATTACTACAACTTAACAATGGAGACAAAGTTCTGTCTAAAAAAACATTTACACCTAGTAATAAACTTATAATTAGAACAAATCAAACTAATACAGCGACTAACCTTGCATATTTAGGATTTAGTAATAGTGCATTGAATTTAGGATTTATTCTGGATGATTCTGCAGCAATTCAGTTCGATTCTTCAACAGGCGGTAATTTTGAGAGAGTTAATTCAAATGAAGCTACTTCAACAACAGGAACATTTTCTACTGCAGAAAATACTAGTTACAACAACTTTGAAATTGGATTACGATCTGGAGCCGTTGATTATGCAATAAATAATTCTGTTAATACTTCAGTTGCAACAAATGCACCAAATGAAAACCTAAATATTAGATTAGAGAATTCTGATGCAGTAAATCAAGTTAATGTTGAATGGGTTGCAGTTTCTAAATATGGAATAAGTACAACAGTTAGTTCTGTTGTTGGCACTGAAGAAATTGCACCCGGAGCTTTAATCATTTTCGATTTTAATGATCCAAACGGTCTAACAGTAAAAAATAAAGGAATAGGGACAAGTGCTTTAAATGGGGTTTTAGGAAATAGTACCTCAGTTGATTCTAATGATTCAACAAGAACTGACTCTGATTGTATAAAATCCAACTGTCTTTTATTTGATGGTTCAAATGATTTGGTAACAGTACCTTATAACAGCACTATGAACTCTCAACACATCACATTTTCTATGTGGATTAAGTCAGAAAATATTTCAACACAACAATCTATTATTAACAGACATCTTACAGCTGGGAATTGTTGGTGGGTTAGACAACTCAATACAGGGCAAATTAGATTTTTAGTAGTTGCTACTGGTGGTATTGAATATCTAACAACAACTGATTCCCTTCGTTTAAATACTTGGATTCATTTAACAGGAACTTACGACGGTTCTGATTTGAAAATATATTTTAATGGAGAAGAAGCAAATGCTACCATAGATAATCCTTCTTCATCAGGTGTAATCACTACGATCACTCAACCTTTGAAAATTGCAGAAAATTGGAACTCTGGTGAGAATCTTGACGGGCAGATAGATGAATTTGTTTTGTTTAAGAGGACTTTAAATTCAGATGAGGTTGTGGATCTTTATGATGGAGAGAATCATATTTTGGGAGAGCCTATTGAAGAAATTCCAGGAAATTTATTAAATTATTGGAAATTAGACGAAGGTAATGGGACTAGTGCAAATAGTGAAGTAATTGGAGGTTCTACAGGAACATTGATTAATATGGAAAGTGACGACTGGGTTAATGGAAAATTTGCTAGTTCCTTGAGATTTGATGGGTCGAATGAGTATATTTCAATGCCAGTTAATGACTCCAAATTTAATCTAACCGGTCCTATGTCTATATCGATCTGGGTTAAAAGAGAAGCAGCTGTTGGAAGTTTTGATTCAGTTATTTCAAAGACTCGAAATGCAACGACACAAAAACAATATGTAATTGATATTAATAGAAATAAATTTAGGTTTGGAGATAATCAAGGAGTTATAACTAGTTCTGACACAATTACAAATGGTGTATGGTACCACGTTGTTGCAACTTACAAAGGAACGACTAGCTTTAGTGGTTTGAAACTTTACGTAAATGGAGAATTACAAAATGCAGGAACTGTAGGTACATTTAATGTTTTTGAAAGTGGAGCAGGTGAACAGCTATATATCGGACAGAAGGGTGACGGTACAGAATTTTTTAATGGAGAAGTCGACGAAATAAAGATTTTTGATTTTGATTTAGATCAACAAGAAGTTCTTAATCTTTATCAAACAAACGATGTATTTAATCCTATTGATTATAGTGATCCTTTCTCAGAAGACTTAATAGTTTATTTGAAAATGGATGAAGCAAGTTGGAATGGAACTAGTGGCGAAGTTATTGATTATGCAGGTGGAGATCATAATGGAACAAGAGGTGGAAATGCAACAACAACTATTGACACTAGAAGAGATAGGGTAGGTACATTTGATGGTGTTGATGATAATGTTAATGTTCCATTTAGTCCGGACTTTCAAACAAATACAATTACTATCTCAGCTTGGTTTAAACCAGATATTTTAGGTGTTAACAGGACTATAGCTACTACAGAACCTGGATCAGGTAGTTTGAATGGGATAGGAATTAGACAAAGATCAAATAATAAAATGGGAGTGTTTTTAGGCGCATCTGGAAATGCTACTGGTTTATTTTCAACTTCATCATTAAAAGTAAATCAATGGACACACTTAACTGCAACTTATGATGGAACAAATTTAAAGTTGTATGTAAACGGTGTTTTAGAGGGACAAACAACCTCTACAAGAGTTGTTAATTCTACCTCATCCTTAAGGTTTGGATGGTTTTCTTCCATATTAGATGAAGACTTTGATGGAAGGATCGACGATGTTAAATTATATTCAAGAGCGCTTAGTGATGATGATGCATTAAGACTTTTTAATAGTGCTCAACCGTTATTCGGAGGAAGAGAGTTAGAGACAACACCTATTTTAGATATTCAGTTAAACCAAAAATCAGGAACTGTTGTTAATGACAATTCACGTTCTTCTTCAGGAACATTAGTTAACATGACTGGTAATGAATGGACACAATCAGAATATAATAATAAATTGCAAAACGCTTTATCCTTAGATGGAACTAACTATTATATTGATATTAACTATAGCTATACTCCTTCAGATTTTTCAATTTCTGCATGGTTTAAGAAAGATAATGTAGTAGATGAAAATGATGTAATAGTTAGTACTAAAAACTCAGGGGCTGCCGTCTGGTTAGGGCAATGGGATACTTCGAATACAAATAATGGAAATTTCTCTTTTGGATTTACAAATGGCACGACCTGGCAGTTTGTAAGTACTGGAGCAAACATTACAGATACTAACTGGCATCATGTAGTAGGAACTAAATTCGGCAATACTTTACAGTTGTATCTTGATGGGAATCTTGTTGCAACTTCTGTTTCAAGCGGTAGCCCTGTGAACTGGACTGAGGTTTACATTGGAGATAGCGGTTCTACAACAAACCATGCCTATTTTGACGGAATGATCGATGAAGTTAAGATTTGGAATACTGGTATTTCTCATAGTCAGTTTGCAAAAGTATATAATTCTGGTAATCCAATAGGATATTGGAAATTGGATCGAGGAGAAGGTAACACTGCTTATGATTATTCAGGAATGGGCAATCCTGGAACATTTGTTAATATGGATGTTTCAAATAGTTGGCAAGAAGAAAATCTTTGCATACTAGGGAAATGTATAGATTTTGATGGTGTCGATGGTTATATTAGTATTCCAGATACAAATATTCTTAGACCTCAAAATGCATTAACATTCAGTGCATGGATTAATACATCCTCAAATAACGTTCAAGGTGTGGTTACGAAAAGAAGATCTGAGAACGAAAATCCAACTAATTCTTATATACTAGTTTTAGATGCAGGAGCAATCCCAGGTTTTACTATTACAACTAACAGTGTTCAAACAAAAATTAGTTCACCTGAACCAATATCACTAAATGAATGGAACCACCTACTTGGGGTTTATGACGGTTCAACAATGAAGCTCTATATTAATGGTCATCTTGTTAATCAAACAATTAAAAGTGGAAATATTACTTACTCTTCCTCTTCTCTTCGTATAGGAACAAGTTCAACATCTTTTCTGCAGGTTGTAGATGGATTAATTGATGAAGTTAAATTATGGAACTATCCATTGACTGAGGAGGATGTCTTAATCGAATTTAATAAAGGAAGTGCTTTAAGATTTGAATAAGGACATATAAGAGAAAATGATTATATATAAAGAAAAATTGCTGTTTGGTACATATTAAAATAGAATATATTTAACTTGATTCTGGCGAATGCCAATCTGAGAACGAAGATAAAAACTACTATATATTTTTTAGCAACCCTATCTGCTGGGTTTTCTTTTGCGCTTTTACAAACAGCGTCTAGTGCTCCACTGCTTCAAGAAATTAATTTTCAGGGAAAAATTGTAAATAAAGATGATGGTACAAATTTAGTTTCAGGATCTCCTTCTTGTGTTGTGGCTGGTGCTGACACTTGTGACTTTAGAGTTGGAATTTATACTGCTAGTTCTGGAGGAATCGCTTTATGGACAGAGATTCATCAGAATATTGAACTTGGAGATCATAATGGAATATTCAATCTTTCAGTTGGGGAAATTTGTAATACAAGTCTAGGAGGTTCATGGGACTCTGACCCAGGAGCTGATCCTAATAATTTGTGTACTACAAGTGGAGGAGGGTTTAACTGGGATGAATATACAAACTTATACCTACAGGTTGAATTTGACGACGATGGAAATGGAGATTTTTCTTCTCCAGAAACTTTTTCAAGAAAAGAAGTTACTTCAACAGCTTACGCATTTAGAGCTGAAACTTCTGTTTCTTCTGAATCAGTAATAAATAATACTGGCGTAATTACTTTTGATGATGTAAATACCTTGGGTCCAATTGATTTTAGTGACGCTACTTATACTGCATTGCCAGGAGGATACAATTCTGTATTACATGCTCTAGCAGCTGCCTCTGGAGGAGGAGGGCTTTGGACAATTAACGGAAATGTAACTTATCTAACTTCAGCTGGTTCTGATTTGTCACTTTCTTCAACATTAGTTTCTTCATTTAGTGTTGATGAAAGTGAAAACTTAGTTCGAATAGGATACGGGGCATCAGGAAATGGAAAGTTAGATTTTCACTCTTCAACTGGCGATACTGCAAGATTTGAATATACTTTAGACTTACTGACATATTCAGGAGGTGACTTTAGAATTGCAGATGATCTTGAGTTTATTCTCGGTTCTGATAATGATATTAAACTTCTTTACGATGAAACTACAGATGATAGATTGGAAATAGTTAATAATGCTGACTCACTAATTGCTTCAATTGATTATATTGGTACAGACGCTGAGGTTTTAATTGATGGAAATCTAACTTTAGGAACTACCTCATCCACAGGAACTCTGAGGTTTAGCGATGGATCATCTAACACTATAACAGTAGTAGCTCCAGCTTTAGCAGCTGACTACACACTAACACTTCCTACAACTGACGGAAATGTGGGAGAGTTTTTACAGACAAATGGTACAGGTGCATTAACATGGGCAACAAGTACATTTAATGTTCTTGGAGATTCAGGAACTCAAGCAATTAATGCAGGTGATAATTTAACTTTTGTAGGAGGAACAGCTATTAATACTACATCGCAGGCTACAGATCAGGTTCTTATTGATTTTGATACAAGTGCCAATTTAAACATTACTGGTGATTGGGAATTTCAAGATATAGAACAATTACTTTTTGGAACTGATTCTGATCTTAGACTAGCATTTGATGGAACAGATTCTTTGATTTTTAGTGATGGAACAAATATACTTTTCTCAATTATTGATGTTGGAATTACTGGAAGGATTAGAATTGGATCCAGTGCAAATGATATCTTGAGTATTGGATCTGTAGGAATTGGGGCTACTGGTGATCTTTATTTTGGAGATGATCTACTTTGTGACGTAAGTGAATCAAATTGTGGATGGGCAGCAGGAATGGGAGGACTATTTACTGATGGTGGAGCAGTAACGTATTTAACTCAAACAGATGATGATCTTGCTATTGGAGGCAACACTTTAGCCTCACCCTTTAGTGTAGATGTTGATGGAAATATTGTAAGAATAGGAGATGGTGTTAATGATACAAATGATGCAAGATTAATGTTCTATGCAAGTGATGCAACAAATGATGGAACAATAGCATTTAGAGATTCAGACAGATTTGAGCTTGTCGGAGCTGATTTAATGTTCCAGGATGATAGATCAGCAATTTTTGGAAGTGATAGTGATATACAAATTGTTTGCGATGAAACAACTAATAATCGATTAGAGTTTTCTGATGGAACTAATTTATTATTAGCGCTAACAGATAATACTAATCAAGGAGATGTACTGATTACAGGAGATTTAGATATTGATGGTAATTTATTTAATCTGGGTACAACAGGTACTGGTGATGCAACCATAAATTTATTTGCAAACGACGGAGATACCGGAGTATTAACTTATACAACAAATGACAGAATTGAATTGACCGGAGGTGGATTTTTAATTGCTGATGAACAATTCTTTACTTTCGGTACAGATTCAGACTTTAATATTGCTTATCATGAGACAACAGATAATAGATTAGAAATTACTGATTCAGCTTCAAATCTTATTGCAGCAATTACTGATGTGGGTACGACAGGAGGGATAATGGTAACTGATGATTTCTATGTAAACTCAATAGATCTTAATGATTCTGGAATTGATAATATAACTTCAGCAGCAAGCATTCTTGGAGTTTATGATGAGTTTGTTAATTCGACAGGAACAAATATACAAACCGTTCTTAAAGATTTAGATACTGCAATTGCAGGTGGAGGTTCTTTATTCTTATCTAGTGGTGGAATAACTTATCGATCAGATTCTGTGGATGATTTTGTGTTGGAGCCTTAACTACTCTTGTTGCTCCATTTAGTGTTGATGTTGATCTAAATAGAGTAAGAATAGGAGATGGAGCTAATGATGCAAATAGTCCAACACTAGCCTTTTTCGCTAGCGATGCTGTTGATTTTGGTGAAATAGTATTTACTGATGACGACAGATTCAGCTTTGTAGGTTCAGATGTATTAATCAATGACGATAGAAGTTTATTCTTCGGTTCTGATATAGACTCATTTATACGTTACGACGAGACTACAGATGATAGGTTAGAGATTGGTTTTGGAGCTAATACTTTCTTAACAATTAACGATGTAACGGCTCAAACTCATGGTGCATTGGAGTTTGGAGGAACAACCATACTAGGAACTGGACTTGTTGGCTCTGAAACTGCACTTTATATTAATCCTGGAGCTGGATTTACAGGATCTCTTTTAGATATAGATGTGGATGGGACAGATGTTTTCGAAGTTTCAACAACTGGAATTCGTTCAGACTTTCCAGCAACTTTTTCAAATGCTGGAGATGTGCAGATTGCTTATGACTTACAATTTACAAATTCCACAGCCGCAAATATACTTTCTGATTCAACATTGTATATTACTGCAGGAGATGCAATTAGTGATGAAGATTTAATATTAAGTGTTAATAACGCAGGCTATGTAATTATTGATGATAGACTTCAGATATCTGATGAAATTCATATTGGTAGTAATGCATATAATTTCTTAGCCACCTCAGTTGGAAGTAATCAAGCAACAGATGACTTGTATTGGGGAAATGCTCAACTTTGTGATGTTAGCGAAGTTGATTGTGGTTTAGGATCATTATTTACTGATGGAGGTACAATCACTTACTTAACCTCTACATCAGATGACTTAGCAGTTGGTGAAACATCTTTGGCTACAAGTTTAAGTATTGACGTTAGTGAAAATTTACTAAGACTAGGTTCTGGAGCTAGTCAAAATGGAAAGCTCGATATTTATTCTTCAAATGGAAACAATATTAGATTTGAGGTCACTACATCAGATATTCTAGAATTAAATAATGGAGGCTTTGTATTTAATCAGGCTGGAGAAGCAGTAGATTTTGCTATCGAAGGAGATACTACAGACAGTTTGTTTTACACAGATGGAAGTGAGGATAACATTGGAATAGGAACGAGTTCCCCAATCTATTTTCTAGATATTAGGCCTGTATCAGGAGTTGTCCCTTATATAGCTCTAATTGATACAATTAATGTATCTGATCCGGCAATACTGGTTGGATAGGGTGTGGGTTCAAATGAGTATGGATACTTACAATGGAACAAAACTGCTAATTCTTTTGAAATTGTAAGGCAGGGTGGACCAAACCTTTCATTTTCAGCTTCAGGAGTACAATCTGCTTCTGTATACGCAACAAATGTTAGAGATGTATATGTAGATGATTCAGGTACAATTGGGTATTTTTCTTCTAGTGAAAGGTACAAAAAAATATCAGTAGCTTAGGATCAATAGATTGGCTTTATGATTTAAGACCAGTAAATTTTGAATATATTGAAGATAAAAACAAGGTTAAGTATTATGGATTAATTGCAGAAGAGGTTGACAAGGTAAATTCTTATTTTGTCTCGTATAATGAAAATGGAGATCCAGAAACTGTAAATTACGGTTTTTTTATCTCGCCATTAATAAAGGCTGTACAAGATCAAAAAAATATTATCGATTTAATTGATGAAAAAGTTTCATCTTCAGAATCTAAAATTATTGAACTAGAAAAAATTCATTTGCATCTATTGCTTCAAATCAATCTGGAACACAAACTCTAAGTGAGGCCATAATTCAAGGCAAGCTTAATGTAAGTGGAAAGATATATTTAGGCTCATATTCTGTAGGTCAGTCAGTCATCCCAGCTGGACAAACAGAGATATATGTAGCTTTCAATGGCAGTTATGAAAATATTCCCTTTATAACTGTTTCTCCAGTTGGAAATGAATTTTTAGTTACTCCTGTAGAATATTCAATTGTCAGTAAGTCAGCTGATGGGTTCCTAGTTAAAATTCAAGCTCCACAAGCTTACAACTTTGTCTTTGATTGGCATGCATTCGGATCAGCAAATTAATTAGCAGCTGAATTTGTTGTAAGAATAATAACTGCATCCGCATCGGTATTTTCTTCTCCAGATGGTAATTGATCAACAACTTCTTTTGATCCAACATGAGCAACTAAATTTTGAGACATTTTAGGTTTAGCTACTCGATTTAACAAAATAACTTGAAGAGGTTTTTCGTAAGTATTAAATGTATTTGAAACTGAAACAATTTCATAATTTTCACTTGCTTCCTCTAACGTGGTCACAACCTCATCTACAGTTTCCTGTTCAACATTTGAAGTATATCTAAGTTCAATTGTTAAAGGCTTTTTAGATTCTTCAATTTCGTCTTCAGGTATTAGTTCAACTTTGATTGTATATGAAGAGAAATTAACAATTTTATTATCAGTTTTATCGTAGACCATTACTCTTTGAGAGGTTGGAAATACAATTAGATATTGTCCTGCTTTTACATCTTTATAAAAGGAAGGGTTTTGTAAAATTAAGTCTTCAGGTTTATCAATTCTTGCAATATTTATTTCTTCACTTTCATCAAGATCAACTAAGCTTCTAACAGAAGCAAGAATTTCTTGATATTCTTGAGTATTGTCTCCAATATTTTCTTGATTATTATTTGAGTTATTTCTTCTTTCATTAAAATAAAGAAATCCAAATACACCTACTGCTAAAATTAATAAAATAACTAACATTGAAAGTATTGTGTTTGAACTTAAGTTTTTTTCTTCGAGTAGTTAAAATTTCCATTTTGTGTACCTATTTGTGGCATTGACATGTCGTAGCTTATAAAATCTAGAGATAAACTAAGTATAGGATAAGAATCTATTTTAATCAAAGATGCTCTTGACCTCTAAAGGTAGATAATTACCAGATAAGGACAAATGAATTTTATCAAAAA
>CAZWRA010000034.1:0-12472 GCA_964635995.1 uncultured Candidatus Saccharibacteria bacterium | reverse complement strand
ATATCTAATTACACCTCTTTTTTCTGTCCAGCTTATGGGGTACATTTTAGGTTTTCGGGTGATGAAGCTATACCATTAGCCATAGAACATATGCCTGATGTTGTTTTATTAGATATAGTTCTTCCAAAAGTTAAAGGCACAACTATAATTCGTCAGCTAAAACAAGATGATAGATTAAATCATATTCCTGTTGTAATGCTTACAAACCTAAGTCCAAGTCCTAGTTTAATCGAAGAACTAAAAGGTTTTGAGCCAACTTTCTTTCTAGTTAAATCTGATTCTTCGTTAAGTGAGATTGTAGAAAAGACTAAAGAAGCATTAGAAATTAAAAATGGTCATTAGATATCTATATCTTTAGACTTAAAAATTCTAGACCCAGCCAAAATAATAATAAGAGAAACAAACATTATTAATATTAGATAACCTGAATTAATCTCTTCGTCTCTTATTGCTGGTGAAATATCTAGGTAAAAATAAGGAGTAAAATACTTAACAAACTCAGCTTTGTCAGAGAGAATTGAAACAATATTTAAAATAAAAGTTAGTATTATTAAAGAAATTCCAACTCCTAAAGCAGTTCCTTCTTCTAAAATAATTCCTAAAATCATTACTACTGAGTAGTAAAGCATTTGATAAATTGATACTACTGTAAAGGCTATAAAAAGATATTTTGTTGGTGAATCTGAAGCTGTAAAAAGCTAAGTTCCAAAAGCAGTAACAGCAAATAAAATAAAGTTAGATAATAAAGTGAAAAAAGTATATTTAGAATTTTTCCACTATATACTGTGATTCTCTCTACAGGTTTTGAGATTACAAAGAGTAGTGATTTATTTGAAATTTCTCTTCCAATTGATCTAACACCTAAATAAAGTCCAAATATACTTCCACTAAGAATTAATATTTCAGTAAGTTCTGTATTTATGTAACCTGCAATTGAGCTAAATGATTCTGCATCAATTGAAAAAGCTACTTTAAATGCCTCAAGTAGATTTTCAAATAATTGAGCAAAATCTCCACTTCCATTAATAAAAGTGTCATAAAAAGGAAGTAGTAACAAAATCATTCCAGCCCAAGCAATAATCCACCACATGAATAATTTATAATTTCTTTTTAATTCAAAAAGAAAAATGTCTGTTAATTTCATTAATAAAGATTAATAAATCTAGATTCTAAGCTTGGCTTCTCTATATAAAAGTCTTCATGCTCATAATCCATTAGAATTTTTAAAACAGAAGCTAATCTTTTGACTTTGATCGTAACTTCCCCATTTTCCTCATGGATTGCTTCAGCTCCAATTGCGTTAATAATTCTATCTATAATGATTTTTGGAGGATTGATCGTTTTAATTTCCTTATTGGATGTTTTCATTATTTCATTTACAGATCCATCAAAGATAATATGTGCATCTTTAATCATTATTACTCTACTGCATATTGACTGGACTTCAGAAAGATTGTGCGATGACAAAAAACTGCAGCTCCATTCCTACTAAAGTTCTTAATAATTTCTAAGATTTCTTTTTGAATTAGTGGGTCTAATCCTGAAGTTGGTTCGTCAAGTATTAAAAGACTAGGGTTATGAATTATTGATTGAATAATACCTACCTTTTTCTTATTTCCTAGTGATAACTTCTTAATTTTTTTTTATTAATATCAAGCTTAAGAAGTCCTGAGTAATGTTCAATATTTTCAGAAAGATTCATTCCATATAATTCAGAAGCATAAAAAAAAATGTCTGGCTTGGTGTAAGGTTCTCATAGAGCCCTCCCTCAGCTGGCCGATAACCGATTTTTCGCATTGCTTCTCTCATTTGAGTACTATTCTGTACTTCTCTCTCAAAAATGCTTCGTACCCCTTTCTGGGACTTAATTAAGCCCATGATCATTTCCATTGTTGTTGATTTTCCAGCACCATTTGGTCCAACAAATCCAACAATTTCTCCTTCTTTAATATCAAAAGAGATATCAATAGCTCCCTTACCTTCTGAATATTCTTTAGTTAAATTTTCAACACTTAAAACAGTCTTAGACATATTGAATACTATTCTTTGTTAAACAAGATAATGTTTCTTTATCTTCGCAATTTTGATCAAAATTAAAAAGAACATCCGTCTGATCTAATACATTAAAACTAATTACTATATTATCATTTTCTATAAATCTTTTTACTGTGTTACTTATAACCATTGGCTCAATTAAATTTAAATATTCACTTAAATCAATAAAGATATAATTGGTATTTAAATTTATTCCAAAGTTTATGTTATTAGTCCTATATTCGATCTCATAGTTCTTTTTTAAAATATCTTCAAGTTCTAGAATAATATTAGATGAAATATTTAGAATTTCTTCATCACTTTTCTCTATGAAGGTTACTGTAAGATTTTTATGTTTTCCCATTAATGAATATTAACTTGCTTTAAACATTCTGGTCAAAAAAAGGAGGAGTTGACTAACCCCTCCCTTTAAATCGTTAATTAAAAAACTAGTTTGATGCTAATTTTACACAAGTTTTATCGTCTCCGTAATGTCTTGCGAAGTAACTGAAATCAGGTAGATCAACACTATTATTACTGTTTGTATCTACACTTCCACAACTACTATACTGACTTCCATTATAACAAAGAGTATTATATACTCTCGCAAATGCTGCGAAATCAACTAAAGTAAGTTTTTCATCAGGTTCAGGACCATTAGCACCAGCTACATCAATATTTGGACATAATGGCTCACCTACAGTTATAGATACACATTTATTTTCTACACAAGAATCACTCTTACATTCATTATCTGCATCACAAAGGAATCCATCATCTTTCTTAGATTGACAAACATTCTCAGAACAATATCTCTCTCCTAGACAATCTCCGTCGGATGAGCATGAAGGAACAAAAGTACATTTCTCACTTACACATTCACTACTTAAACATTTGTCTGCTGGCTCAACCCCATTATCAGTTGCTCTACAAGCAGCTCCAACTCCACCACAAATTCCATCTGGGGAACATTTTGATTTATAACATTTTTGATTTCTAATTTCCTGGGTTTCTCCATCACAAAATGCTCCTAAACCTCCACAAACTCCTTGAGGTGAACATTTTGAAGCTTTACACTCTTGATCGAATGTACACGCTTCTCCTTTCTCTTTTTTATCAACAGTAGAGCTGGCTATACATTGTTCATTCTCACACAATCCACTTAAACATTTTTCATTTGGATCAACTCCATTTTCAGTAACTCTACATGCTGCTCCATTTCCTCCACAAACATTATTTGGGGAACATTTTGATTGATAACATTTTTGATTTCTAATTTCCTGAGTATCTCCATTACAAACAGCTCCTAAACCTCCACAAACTCCTTGAGGCGAACATTTTGCTCCTTCACATTGTTTATCTTCAGTACATGCAGAGCCTTTTGGAAGTTTTACATCTGAAACACTTACATCTGAAGGATCAGTTTGTAGGTCTGAATATGTTGAATAACCTAAGCCAAACACGACAAGAATTAACACAACAATTAATCCAAGAGACATCTGTTTATTTTTCTTTGAAAGTCTATCTTTCTTTGAAACCATTACACCAGATAAAACCATTGCAAATGCAGCAGCTAAAACTAATGCTCCAAGTTTTAAAGATACATCAGGAGTTTCTTCACCTCCAGTATTAGGAAGTGAAGGAGCAGAATTGTTTATGTCATAAGTTAATAATTCACCTTCGGTTACACTAAATCTATTTTCAATCGATGCATATTCACTTTGTGCATTTTTTGTAAATACAACAGGCATTTTACTGTCAACAATTTCAAATTCAAGTTCAGCTAAAAGCATACTTACATCGAAATTATTAATTGCAGCTACACTGAAGCAAGCCTGATTGTCTGAGAAATTTGAATCAGGATTACATGCTCCAATCGGACCAATTAAATAATTTGGAACTGTTAAATCAGTAAATCTGGCATTAGTAGCATCTACAACTATTGTCACCGCATTTACTGCCTCTCCCACTTCTCCCGAATAGATTTCTAAAACATACCCAGAATCACCTTCAACTACCTCACTTGTAAAAGCTTGAGCATTTGAAGAGAAAATGAAAGAAGTTACAAAAACAGCGAAAAGTGAAATTAATAAACTAAAAAAGGATTTAGTTTTCTTTTTCATAAGAATTAGATTAAATAAAATATTCCTAATTCAAATCTATTTCATTTCAACAAAAATTGCAATACGTACTTAGAAAAAACCTAAGGTTTTGGATAAACTTGTGATTTTATATTCTCAGGAAGATATTGATCAATTGCTCTGATCACATAGTTCCATAAAGCTTCCTGAAGATCTTTATTATATGATTCGTTTGAGGATTCACTAATATGCATGTTGCTAAAATATCTACCGGTCACATGCTCAACATCACCAGCTGTTGCAAGTAAAACCGTAGTATCCACACCTAGATCAGTTTTCTTTGTTATTGGCATCATTAAAAGTTCTAGAAATTTTTCCCAGAAACCAGGTTTATACTTCTCTTTAATTCTATCTGTCTTTAATGTGCCTGGATGAAGAATGTTTACTGATATATTAATAGGCTTATAAACTTCAGATAATTTATAGGAAAGCATTACTAAAGCTCTTTTTGATTGATTATAAATCATATTACCTGAATACATTTTTTCGCTGTTTAGATTTTCTAAATCAATAACACCATATTTTTCACCAATCGAACCTAAATTAACAATTCTAGAAGGAGCTTTCTGCTTTAAAGATTCAAGAAGAAGAAGTGAAATCATAACTGGGCCAATTGCATTAACCATAAATACTTTATCAATCCCAATGGTGTTTAATATTCTCTTTTCTCTATAAATTCCTGCATTATTTGCAAGAACATCTATCCCATCAAATTCATTATAAATGCTATCAGCAAAGTGAATAATGGATACTGGATCATCAATATTGACTATAGAGATTTTTAAATTAGCACTAGGAATTTTTAAAAGAATATCTTTTTTGCTTCTTCTGCCTTTTCTAATGAATAACAGGCCATAATAACCTCATGCCCTAATTCTGCTAGTTTCTCAGTTGTAGCCTTTCCTTTTCCAGAATTAGCACCTGTTACAATTATTCTTTTAGGCTTCATAAGTTTTTATAATTTATAGAACTACTTCTTCAAATTCATTAAAATCTGAATTTATATTGAAATCATTAATTATTTCGTTTATTTGTAAAATTGTTTCATCAATACTTTCTTCAGGAGGCTCTTCTGTAGCAATTTGAGTTTCATACTCTTTTTCTTCTTCACCTTGCTCTGGACTATTCTCTTGGATGATTTCCTTCTCTTGTTGATTTGATAGTAAGTAAATAAGACCTGCAGCTATTATTACAAGCAAAATTATAATGATTAAAGGTATTATTTTGTTTTTCATAGATTACTTTTAATATCCCTAAGATCAGGAACTACTGTGTATAACAAATATTGATTTATCTCTACAGCTGATTGTCTAGCTAATAGTAATAATTCTCTAGCTTCTAATATAATCGCTCTGTATTGTCCATTACTTTCCCCGCAAATAAAATTCTTAGATTCTTCAAGCTTTGCGAAACTTAAACCCATATAGCTACTGAAATTTTTAATTAACTCCTGAAGTTCAGCCACATGATTTGATAATGAATTTACTTCAATATTTTTTTCCTCAAGATGAATAATTAGATTATTTAACCTTGCAAAGAGAATATTGTATCGATTTATATATCTTAATTTATTTGAATTGTAGTTAGAAATGATATTGTCTATCGTGCTTATCGCAATATTACAACGTTCCTGAATATTTTCTTGTCTTTGTTGTTGTAGTTCTTGCCGATCCTCTTGCAATTCTTTTCTCTCAGGATTAGTCTGAGCCGCAATAGGACTTACAAATAGAAATGTAAAAACTAGAAGAACAAAAAATATTTTTTTCATTTTCTTATCATACTCTGATTTATTCTACACGTTAAGAAAACACAAAAAAAGTATTAAGGTTTTGTTTTATCAACTCTTCCATCAGGATGTTCTGGAGGTGCATAAATAGTATAAAGCTTAAGAAGATTATCTCCAGTATTAATTACGTTATGTTGAACACCAGCAGGTACAATTGCTACTTCATCCTCACTTAATTCTATTTCTTCACCATTCATAATAACTTTAGCTTTTCCTTCTTCTACTCTAAAAAATTGATCATGCTCCTCGTGAATTTCCATTCCAATCTCTTCGCCTGGTTTTAATGTCATTACAACAAGCTGCAAGTTTTTTCCTGTATATAGAACTTTACGAAAAAAATCATTCTGAAGAGTTTCTTTCTCAATATTATCTGCATAACCTACTTTAGATCAATTCATAAAAAGTTTGAAAAGAAGTATAGATCATTCTAGCAAATTTTATTTTCATTGCCGATTCCTTTAACTGTTAAATTAATATTATTTAGTAAGCTCTATCTTTCAGATATATAAAATTGTGAATTGATATTGTTTTATAAATAAGAATTCTACAAAGCTTTAGTGTAGTAGAATGACCCCACGTAGTGAAATGTCGAACTCGATCTTGGATGCTATAAAGTCCTTCCTACAATTGTTTTCAGAGATTAACTTTTCACTCAAAAATTCACAATTTGCCTATAATTTATAGCTAAGATAGATTATATATTGAAAATTGGCTGAATTAATCCAATAGCAACTAATGCTGCTGTAAAATTAAACAATGCAAAGAACAATACAATAAATCCAGCTGTTTTGAAAAAGACTCCTGATTGAAGGGTCTTTGATAGTTTAATGGATGCAAAACTAATCAATGCTAGCACTGGAAATGTACCCAATACAAAAACTAACATCGTAATTGCACCATCAATAAAACTTCCTGTAGTTAGAGAATAAAGTTGCATTGATTGTGTAAACCCACACGGCAGAACAAATGTTGCTATTCCCAAGGCTATTGGTGCTAATGAGCTATTATTATTTTCTAGTTTAAAAACTTTTCTACCTAGAAATTTTGGCATTTTAATTTGTAGTTTTTTTGCAAATGGAGAAATATCTAAAAGATTAATCCCCATTATTACCATTACTATAAAGAGTGCTAAATTCAATAAAAAAGTTGTTGTTGAACTTAAGATAAAAGCAGAACCTAATAATCCTATCAATCCTCCTAGGACAAAAAATCCAACAATTCTTGAAAGATGAAAGGCGACTAGTGGTCTAACTTTATTACCTTCCTTTGCATAATTTGAAGATATGGAAAGTATTAAACCTCCAACAACAGCCATGCACGTGGAAAGAGAAGCTACAATACCTATCATAAATACAAATGGTAAAGTAACTTTATCTGCATTTACTAAATTAACTATTCCTAGTTTTTGAATGATTAGGAACAAACCAATTATTACCAATGATATTAAGGCAGCAATACTTATTTCTTTCCAATTAATTTTACTTACCTCATCACGCTTTTCGACAATTCTATAACCCTCTTTTTCTACTAGTAATGATAACTCTTCAGGGTTCAGAACTTTTTCTGTTTCAATATAAACTTTGCCTTGATTTAATTTAGCATCAACTTTTTTAATACCATCCACCTTAGATAATTTCTTCTCTATTAAAAGTTCACATGCAGCACAATGCATACCTTCAACAAAAAACTCACATTTCATAATTTGTCCTTCCATAGTTTATATTTTAACTGATTTAAGTCTTAAAGAATTGGTAACAACAGATACACTACTTAGTGCCATAGCAAGTCCTGCAAATATCGGATTTAATTGTATGCCAAAGAATGGATAAAGTAATCCTGCTGCAAGTGGAATCCCCACAATATTATACGCAAATGCCCAAAATAAATTTTGTTTAATAGCTCTTAGCGTAAACTTGGATAATCTGATTGCTTGCAAAACTTTAGAGAAATCTCCTCTAAGTAAAGTAATTGATGCAGATTCTATAGCAACATCAGTTCCAGTAGCCATAGCAATTCCCACATCTGCTTTTGCAAGAGCTGGTGCATCATTAACGCCATCTCCTACCATTGCAACGATACTTCCATCTTTTTGTAACTCACTAATTTTCTTTGCTTTATCTTGAGGCAACACTTCAGCTATTACTTCATCTATTCCAACCTGATCACCAATATATTTTGCAGTATTTTTATTATCCCCAGTTAACATGACAACTTTAATCCCCAATTTATGCAAAGCCTTAATAGTATCCTTAGCGTTTTCTTTTAGTGTATCTGCTATTCCAATAATTGCTAATAACTCTGTTTTATTGGTTAAAAATACAGGCGTTTTACCTTTATTAGTCAACTCATCAACTTGTGAATGGTTGTGGTTTATATTTAACTCATATAGTAGAGTCATATTACCTGCATAGTAGTCAATTCCATCTATTTGTCCTTTTAATCCTTTACCTTCAATAATTTCAAAATTTTTTACATTTAAGAATTCAATTTTAGCTTCTTCGCCTTTATTAATAATTGCTTCAGCTAGAGGGTGTTCTGATTTTTTTTCAAGAGATGCAAGTATTTGTAATATCTCATTTTCTGTCTTGCCATTCATTAGAATAATATCAGTTACTTCAGGTTTCCCCTTTGTAATAGTTCCAGTTTTATCAGTTACAAGTACATTTACCTTGTATAGCTTTTCTAAACTTTCCGCATCTTTAATTAAGATTCCATTTTCAGCTCCTTTACCTGTACCTACAATTATTGCAGTAGGTGTAGCTAGACCTAGTGCACAAGGACATGCTATGACTAATACTCCTGTAAAACATAACAATCCTATTGATAATGCTTCACTAAATGGCATAAAGAAAGATCCTACTACTAACCAGCAAAAAAGAGTGAGGAAAGATATTATTAATACAACAGGTACAAATACTTCTGAAATTCTATCTGCTAATCCTTGTATTGGTGCACGAGAACCCTGAGCCTCATCAACCATTTTAATAATTTGGGATAACATTGTTTCTGATCCAATCTTTGTTGTTTTAAATTTAAAAAATCCCTGCTTATTTATAGTACCTCCAATCACTGTATCCTGTACATTTTTATCAACAGGCATAGCTTCACCTGTAATCATAGACTCATCAATTGAAGATCTTCCTTCAATAATTACTCCATCAACCGGAATTTTACTTCCTGGTTTTACAATAATAATGTCATTAAGCATTACTTGTTCTATCGGAACCTCCACCTCTTTTCCATCTCTTTCAACAAATGCTGTTTTTGCCTGGAGGTTTAATAATTTTTCAATTGCCTCACCTGTTAAAAGTTTAGATCTAGTTTCTAAAAATTTACCTAGATAGATAAACCCGATAACCACAATAACCACATCGAAGTAAACCATATCTGGAAAATTGAGTAGTTCTTTAATCTGTGGAAAGAGTACAACAATAGCACTATATATGTACGCTGTTAAAGTCCCAATCCCAACTAGAGTATACATATTTGCAACTCGATATTTTATAAATGTATTCACCTCTTTAAGAAATTCTCCTCCTACCCAAAACAACACTATTGTTGCAAGAATTAATGAGATTGTTTGGAACAATTCATGTGGTAAGAAAAACTTAGGTACCCACGAAAAACTAAGGGCTGCTATTTCCCACATCATTAAAACAAAAACCATTGCAGTAATAGGCATTACAAAATGTACTTTTGTTCTTTGTCTATCTAATTCTCTCAGCTTATCTTCTTTTGATTGTCCTACACCTAAATGAGCAGAGTGATCCATTCCTTTCGGCATACTCTCATTATGCATTTCGTGTTCCGTCATCATTGATCCGTCTGGCACCTGGTGTATTGACTGTTCATCATGGTTTTGGATTTGATGCTTTGAGATTTTATTATTGTTTCGAATTTCGATTTTAGAGTTTAGATTTTCTTCTGAAAGAAGTTTGTATCCAAAAGGTTCTATTTTTTTACTTAATTCTTCAACAGTTGTTTTCGATGGGTCAAACTCAATCTTAGCTTTTTCATTTCCATAATTAACTTCACATTCGATCACACCATCTGTCTTTTTCAAGGTCTTTCTAATTGTGATAGCACAGCTAGCACAGTTCATTCCTTTGACTGGTATTGTTAACTTTGCTGTATTGTGTTCAATGTGTTCCATTTTAGTTAAGTATAAAAATTATTTAATCCCATATAAATCCTCTCTCCAGTCTCTCATCATTTCAATTTCCTTAGATTGGTCATTAACAATAGCATCCGCAAGATTAAGTATTGCATTTCTAGTACTTTTCTTTTGTGCATCTTGAGCCATTTCTATTGCCATTTCGTGATGCGCAATCATTGCATTAGTAAATCTTAGATCAAACTTCTCGTCATATTCTCCTAGATTTACATTCATAGAATAATCATTCATTTCAACTTTTGAAGTATTGTTATACCAATCTTTCTTCCATTGATACATTTGATCTATTTCTTTTCCTTGGGCTTTAATAATATTGTTTGCTAATTTAACTATTTGAGTATTTTTACTCGTCTCCTTAGCAACCTCAGCCATATCTATTGCACCCATGTGATGTGCAATCATTGCATCTATGAATCTTAGATCGTAATTTTTATCAGGCTTACCCAGATCAGCTGTATGCTCTTGAGGCATCCCTATATTCGTATATTCTGGTGAGATCATAAACCCTATTCCTATTCCGATCACCAAAGCTACAATTAAGAGCGATATTGATAATGCTTTTGTCATAAAATTTGTAAATAAAATTTAATTTTTTTGTTTAAATTGAGTATAGTCATAACCGCTTTCTTTCAATTCTTCGAACACTTTATCCAAGTCCGTTTTTACATCATTTCGCTCTTTTTCACTTTCAAATTCTACAATTTTTGTAGTTCCATCTACACTAACTATTCCAAATACCTCCTCTAAAGATATCTTAATAAGGTTAATGCAACCTGAACAATGAATCTTTGGAACAATTATTTGATATGTCATATGGTTTTAATAATAAAATATATTATACCTATAACCTAGCATGTAGGTCTAAATATTGCAATAAGAAAAGTCAGGTAATTACCTAACTCTCTTTCTTAGTTTAGACAAATTTAATTTTAAAGTTATACATTCCCATCGCACATGTTCCATCAATCACACTACCGGGTTCCTGTGCTGCTATTTCAATTTCTGTTTTACCAGTTGAAGGTAAATTCTTACTCACTCCTAGTTCTGGAATCTTCAAAGCAGAGCTACAATCAAAGGTATTATTTGTAGATACTCTTAGTATAGTCTGGGTATTTGCTTTTGCTTCGATTACTCTTGGTGAATAGCCACCTTTTGCAGTTAAATCTATAATTTGTTTATCTCCTGATATACTAACTGTATTAATATTAGCAGAGTCGGAGTTTTCTGTATTGCCTCCAATAAGAAATGCAAATACTCCTATTACAACTATTGATACTAAAACCCATATTCCAATATTTTGTAGTGTTGATTTTTTGATTTCCATAGTTAATTTTAAATAAAAGATTATTTTAAATCAAATATCATAAGTAATTCATCTATAGCCTTTGGTTTATTCTCTTTTAACTTACTTTCTATACAGTGATCCAAATGACCTTTTAATAATGTTTTCTTTGATGATTTCAATAAACCAATTGCTGCGTCAACTTGTTGAATTATTTTGGGACAGTACTCATCTTCTTCTACCATTTGTAATACTTTACTCACAATGCCTTGTGTCTTTTTTATCGATAAGGAGGCTTTCTTTTTGTTTTCATTATGTTTAAGTTCTGTCATAATTTTCATTTTTACAATTAATCTTAACCTATGGTATAGGTTATCACTGTGTAAGGTAAAAGTAAAGAAAATTAGGCTAATATTAGTTTCCTATCGGATTTCTCCTTGTTGACTGAATGATTCAGGGTTTGTTTGAAGAAAATACACAATGTAATTCACGAATAGTTCTGCGTATTTTTGACCCCACGTAGTGAAATGTCGAACTCGATCTTGGATGCTATAAAGTCCTTCCTACAACTGTTTTCAGAGATGAACTTTTCACTTAAAAATTCACAATTTGCTTTTAACATATAGCTAAGATAGATTACTTATTTAAATTTAACATTAAGTCACTATATGACTCAGATATTAAATCATTTTTATCTACTTCTAATTTTATCATTAACTCTGTATGTTCTGCATTTGAATTTTCATCTATGGACTTAGTTTCTAGTTCAACAAAGTTGCCTAACTCTTCAACTTCATCTAAATGTATTTCAGTATTTTTGTATTGATAAACTTTTCTGGTCTTTTTTACTATCACTTTTGTTACAAAAGTAAATGTAAGAAGTTCAACTATCTTATCTTTTTCTTCAAAAGAAACTGATCTCCAATCACTTATCTTTTCTGACTCAGTATTTGGTCTTTCATATGATATCAAAACGAACTTTTTGTTATCAATATTTCTAAGCTTTAATCTTTTGCTAGTTTGGGTATTGAAGTAAGTATCTTCTTGAATCATTT
>CAZWRA010000033.1:0-12686 GCA_964635995.1 uncultured Candidatus Saccharibacteria bacterium | reverse complement strand
CATTGCAAGCAATTTCGACCGCAAAAGTGGGGATTATCTTCCTTTAGTTTACACTTTTCCAATATAGTCTGCAGCGCATCTTGTTCTATAATTAGTAAAACCGAAATCTTGTATTTTTGCGTTAATATTATATAGACCAATAGTCTTACCAGTTAATGGTGAAATTAATCTCATAATTTCATTACTTAGTACATGAGTCTTAAGAGCATCTATTACCTCTGACTCAGGTATTTCAGAAATTTTGGATGGAATATATCCTCGTACAACTAACTTAACAACCCCTCCAGAAGCCATAATATTAGATAAAAATTCAAAATGGTCTTGTAATTCCAATATGCTGTTTGCGTTATAGCCTAAACCAAACATACTAAATGCAATTGTTCTATCTGATACACTTTAATCTCTAATATTATTAAATACTCTATAATCACAACCTTTTTCATTTAATAAAGTACAAATTCCTCGATGAGGTATTCCTAGAAAAGCAGATAGTTCATTTAACAATGAATTTACAAACATTTCTGCTGACGCAGGATATCCCAACTCTCTTGGAAGGGCTTCTGCAGTCAAAGAAGATTGATCATTAAAACTAAAAGAATCGGTATTCAATCAATATATCTAATATATATTATGTTGCGAATTATAGTATAATTACTCCGTGGAAACAAACAATAATAAAAAAATATTTGTTGCATTATCAGGAGGAGTTGATTCTGCTGTCTCAGCTGCTCTATTAAAAGAGCAAGGATATGACGTCACCGGTGTTTATATGAAAAATTGGTCCGGAGATGACTTTGGTATTCAGGCAGATTGTCCTTGGGAAGAGGATCAAAGAGATGCTGAAGCAGTTTGTAAACACATAGGTATTCCTTTTAGATCTTTTAATTTTGAAAAAGAATATAGGGACAAAGTAGTTGAATATTTTTTTGATGAATACAAAAAAGGAAGAACGCCAAATCCTGATGTTATGTGTAATAAAGAAATTAAATTTAAGCTTTTTTTAGATAAGGCTTTAAAAGAAGGTGCAGATTTAATAGCGACAGGACATTATGCTCAGGTTAAAGAAAAAGATGGATTATTTCATTTATTTGAAGGTCATGATCCAAATAAAAACCAAGTATATTTTTTATACAATATTACTCAAGAGCAACTTTCAAAGACACTATTTCCTGTTGGTCATTTAAATAAATCTGAAGTAAGAGAACTTGCAGAAAAATTCGGACTTCCAAATAAAAATAAACCTGATAGTCAGGGGATTTGTTTTATTGGAGAAATTGATGTTCTTAAATTTCTTATGTCAAACATTCCAAAAAAAGAGGGAGAAGTTATTGATATAGATACAAAAGAAGTTGTTGGAAAGCACGACGGGATATATTTTTATACAATTGGCCAAAGAGCTAAAATCCCAAATCAAACTGAAGCATATTACTATTGCGATAAAGATTTAGAGAAAAATATTATGTATGTTTGCCATGGTGAAAGTCACTCTGCATTATTAAACCAAAAAGTAGTCGTTGAAGGTTTTTATTTGATAGGAAATGCTCCAGAAAAAAATGAACTTAAAGCAGTTATTCGATATCGTCAAAAACCTGCAGAAGGCATTTTAGATATTGAAAATAAAACTTTCACTTTTACTAAACCTCAAAGAGCTGTAGCTTCAGGACAGAGTCTTGTTATTTTCGATAACAATGAATGTTTAGGGGGAGGAATAATTATATAAATTCATATTGATTTCATACAAGAAATAATCTAACGTATGGTTAAGGTTTAAAAGATGAACCATAAAGATATGGAAATTTCTCAAAAACAGTTAAGTTATATTTTAGGAGGCTGGGTCTTTATTGCCTCTATTTTATTTTCTATTGGAGTTTTTGCTTATTTTAATAAAAGTTCTGCAGATGATGTTAGTGTTTCGGATTCATTTCAAAATTGTTTAAACTTTTGTAAAGCAACTGGAGAAGACGCAGCGCAAAATAAAAGTTGTCAAGAAATTTGTGAAACTAATTCTGGAGGAGGTAATGGAAATGGAGCTGAACCAAACGGTAATAGTGGAAATGGAACTGGCGCTAATACTGATCCAAAAAATGATATTAGAGGAAGCTGCACTTTAAATAATGAAATCTATTCTGAAGGACAAGATTTTTGTAACGAAGGTAATTACTATAAATGTACAAAGAGACCTTGTCAATCTAATTCAGGAGGGTGTCTAGGTTTTGAAATTATTAAATCTCCTCAAAGCGATGGATTTTGTGGTGGAGGAGGAGTATCACAACCTGACCAATCAATAGTTCCACTTCCACCTCCTCAACCTGAAACACCAGTTATACCTGGACCAACAAATAATCCACCAACTAATCAAGGTTATTGTAATGGTTCATGTTATCAATTAGAACATTACGCAAGTTATCCAGATAGATTTGCATGTCGAGGTGGTCAAGGTACAGGGTATGAGAACAGATGCTTTGTATGTACAAACGGTACATTTGTCGAACAAAGAATACAAGTTGAATCAAGAGCATTACTTCCGAATTTAAGTGCATGTTCTAGTTGTTACGGACAATGCTTGGGCGATACTTCACCAGTATCACATGAGAACGGGTATAAATGTCCTGTTTATGTAGAAGGAATTCTTGATGTTTTTGTTTTTAATACTGGTCAATGGATAGATCAAGATATGAGTAATTTCTGTGTTGGCCAATGTTAGGGTGACAGAGAAAACACAGTCTATAATAAAGGTCATGTTTGTGCTGGGGGAACTGGAAATGATTTTGGAATATATACATGTACTGGAAATAATAATTGGACAGGACCTGAAAAAAACAATTGTTATGCTAAGTGTAATGGCGATGATTCAGCTAGGTTATATTCAAAGGGTGAGAAATGTCAGTTTAATGAAGTATGTTACAGATGTGACTATCCAGGACAAGAACAATTAAATGGATTTGTAAGAATAGCAAAAGATCAATGTCAAAATGAACCAGACCCAGTTGACCCAAGTGTGTCTGTAAGCTACTGTATTGGTCAATGTGCTGGAGATGAGCCAAATACTAAATACGAAAAAGGATATATTTGCGCTGCTGGTGAGGGTACAAACTATTTTGGAGTTTGGACTTGTAAAGGAAATTTAGAATGGGAAGGTCCTCGAACTGAATTCTGTGTAAATACTTTAGGTTTTGAAGGTCAAGATCCATACCAAATATATGAATTAGGTGATGCTGTAACAGTAGGGGAAACATGTTATCAATGTTTAGAACCTGGAAGATCATTCCAAGGAGGATTCGAAATTGTTAACGGTGCTCAAGTGTGTGGTTTAGAGCCGAAGCCTGGAGAATACATAGACAACATTCCAGGTCATGCCGAAGCAGGTGCTTGTCTTGGTGATTTTAATCAAGATCAAAAGGTGGACCTTTTAGACTTCAGTATTTTCGCAATACTAACAAGAGAGTTATTCTTTCAAGGTTTACCAATCTAATTAACAGGTGAGTTCAGATATTTAGACATAACCCATGACGGAAGTTCAGATTATAGATAGGCTTTAGAAGACTTTGCAATATTCGGAAAGAATTATGCAGAATTTATAGAAGGATATGGATCAGGACAGTGTGCGGTAGTTAGAGAAAATAAATTAGATATAAATCTCTAAAAATTACATAAATGAAAATGAATAAACAAAATAAATCATTATCTATAATTGCTATAGTTTTAACTGCATTAGCAGTAATTACTTGGAGTTTATATTTCTTTAATCAAACTGAAAATGATACTGAAACATTACCTCACACAGGGGGAGAAGGTGCACTTATTAATGAAATTAGCTCATTTGCTTTAGAATTTGAAACCCCAGAGGTTCAGACAACACAAGGAAATACAGTGCAAATTCCAATAATTTTAGATGGCCAGACTAGTGAAATAGTTTCTTCAGAATTAGTATTAAGCTATAACTCTAAGGATATAAGGATTGTAGATATTAAAGAAAGAAATCTTTTTGATTTCTATATAGGAAAAGTTATAGATCAAGATAACGGTAAGACATACCTTTCAGGAGCTTTAACTGATGTTATTAATAAAAATACAGGTACTTTTGCAATTCTAGAAGTTGAGAAACTATCGGAAGGTCCAACTTCAATAAAAATTGTTGGAGCTGAAGAGGTAGTGAAAAATCCTAATGAGAAAGCATCTTCAGCTGTAACATTTTTGGAAATAAATATAATTTGAGATCATCTATAGTAACTCTTCTTTAGATTTAATTGAATTATTAAGTATATTGTATTAAATTGATCACAATCAAAATGTCTATATAAATATTTAAATTATTTACTATGTCAAAATTAAGATTATTTCTTCTTGTTTGGGTATTATTTTCTTTTGTTGCAACTGTTTTCGGTGGTTATACCTATATTCAAGAAAGTGAGGATACTAAAGATGTATCAGTAAGTTCAGGAACAACATGTCAAGGAGGTTGTTTATACTATGGAGTTGCAAGTTATCCTTTAGGAACTGCATGTAGAGGTTTAAAGCCAGGAGATCCTGATGGAGCTGGTGGAACATGGAAAGGAAATGATTTACAAGAGAAATGTTATATATGTCAGGCTGGTGGATTTGTTGAGACAAATATAAATAATTGCTCACATTGTTATGCGCATACTTGTCTAAAAGAAGGTGGACCTGCGCAGTATCCAAACGGATCTTTCTGTGCTTATGCAACAGGAACCACTTACGGAATTGTACAGTGTAAAGCTGGTAAATGGGTTCCACCATCAACAGCAAAATGTACAGGGTGGTGTCGAGGGGATGGTGCTGGATCAGTTTATGATAAAGGTCATACATGTTTAGATCCAACAAGAGATGATTTATGTTGGGTTTGTGAGAATGCAGGAAATGCAAATCTTGTAGACGGAGGATTTAAATCTTATGCAATCACTAATGCTAAATGTGCTCCAGTTAAACCTGCAGAGAATGTTGCTAAATGTCCTGCAGCTAAATGTGTAGGAGATGTTTCAGCAAGAACTTATACAGCAGGAGAACTATGTCATACAACACAAGAAGTAGGAGCAGCAGATTATGGAACATATAAATGTTTGACAAATGGAACATGGCAGAAGCTTGGTAAAAATGAATCTTTATGTGAGGCTCAAAATAAGCTTTATAAAGCAGGAGAAAAAATAGAATACTTAAATGAATGTTATCAATGTACAGTTCCTGGTCAAAAAACATTAGGAGGGTTTGAGAAGGTAGCACCTAGCTTATGTGGAATTACTACAGGTACAGGCGATCCTTCAGATCCTGTAAAGAAAAATTGTTATAAATGTGAATCTCAAAGTAAGACATGTAATTTAATTGAAGTTGAAGAAACTACAGCTTGTGATGGATCAAACGGTATTTATTCTGACCAATCACAATGTACTTCAGATTGTCAGGTAGTTACTCAGACTAAACAATGTTACACATGTAATGGAGATACAAAGACATGTAATGTTCAGGAAGTTTCAAGTCTTACAGATTGTAACGGAGGATTTAACGGATTGTATAGTAATGAGGCTTCATGTACTGGAGCATGTACAGTTGCTACTGAAACTAAAACTTGTTATGAATGTAATTCAGTTTCAAGTTCTTGTGAAGTAAGAAATGGAATTACTTCAACTACAGCTTGTGATGGAACAAATGGCTTATATGATAGTGAGAATTCTTGTAAAGGTGCTTGTGGGAAAATAACTGGAGGAGATGAGATTCATCCTCATGCTAAAGCTGATGCATGTCTTGGAGATTTGAATTCGGACGGTGAAGTAAATCTAGATGACTTTGCAAGATTTGCTGGATTATTCGGAAAAACTTTAACAGGTGACGAAAGAAATTTAGATATTGTAGTTGAAGAAGAGGGAGAATTTATTATGAATATTTCTGATTTAGCAACTTTCGCAAGAAATTATGGAAAATCAAAATCAGATAATTCTTGTGCTCAGAGAGGATTTATTCTAGTAGTAAAATAATAATTAATTAAGTTTATATGGAAGATATGCCAAATATGCAACAACCGCAAAAAAAGTCTAAAGGTGGATTAAGAGTTATATTAATAATCTGCATTTTAGTTGCATTTATTGCTGTTGTTTTTGGAGGAAATACATATTTTGAAGACAAGGGAACTTTCATAGATCCGTCAGATGTTTCTGTAAGTTCTGGTGTAACTTGTTCTGGAGGTTGTCTATATTATGGTGTAGCTTCTTATCCTGTAGGAACTGCTTGTCTTGGTTTAAAACCTGGTGATCCAGACGGAGCTGGAGGGCAATGGACTGGTGAAGATTATTCAAATAGATGTTATGTTTGTGGAAGCAATGGATCATTCGAAGAAAAAGACTTAAATATGTGTAGTCATTGTTATGCGCAATGTTTAGGTGATCTAGCACCTATACAATATGAAAATGGAGATCAATGTGCTAGCGGTACAGGAGAAATTTATGGGATTTATACATGTAGAAATGGTAAGTGGGAAAAAGAAGCTCAAACAAAATGTACAGGACAATGTCCTGGTGATGGACCATATACACTATACGATTTAGGTCACTCATGTTTTGCACAAAATCAATGTTATCAGTGTGCTGAACCTGGAAGAGAATTTCAAGGAGGTTTTGATCTAGTGACTAATGAAGTTTGTCAGCAAAATGGCTCAATAGGTAATAATGCTCAATTTCAGGCACAATGTATCGAGGATTCTGCAGTTAGAGATTACGATCATGGTGATGAATGTAACGCAGGAACTGGAGCCGATTATGGAACATATGTATGTAATAATGGAACTTGGGAAAGAGCTCAAGTTGAGAAATGTGTTGTTGCAAATTCCGTAGGAGGTTATAGACCTGTAGATCTCTTAGAAAAGGGAGATACTTTTAAATATGTAGGAGCATGTTTACCAGTGCGTAGATCCAAAAGTTGAAAAAAATGGAGGTTTTTCAGAAGTAGCTAATGAAATATGTCAGGCTCAAACCACAAGTGAGGTTCCAGTACACGCAAAAGCTGGTGCATGCTTAGGAGATTTGAACGGTAACGGAGCAGTTAGTCTTGATGACTTTGCAAATTTTGCTAAGAACTTTAATACTGAATTAAATGAAAATAATTGGTACTATGATATTGTCCATGGAGGAACATACATGTTGGACTTAAATGACTTTGCACCTTTTGGTAAGAACTACTCAAAAGATTCAAATTCATGTGCAAAGAGATCTGAAGAGCTACCACTCTTCTCTAACTAAATAAAAATAATTATTATATATTTATAAATGGGTAAGACAGAAAAATTATTATTACTAATAGCAGTTTTATTAACTGTTGTTGCAGGAGCATTTTGGTACGTTAATTTAACTACAGAGGATTCAAGTCCAAATACTGATGACTTAACTCCTAACTCAGGGCAACCAACTCTTGATTCTGGAACTGGAATTCAGGGAGGTGGTCCAGGTGAAAATGTAGATACTGAATTAGAAGTACTTGAAAATTTTGGAGTTGAGTTTGAAGTTGTTGATGAAACAACAGTAAATTTAGTTCTAAGAGGAGATACTTTGAATGTTAGATCTGCTGGAATATTAGTTAGTTTTGATCCAGAAATGCTGAGTGTTACTTCAGTAGAAAACGGAGATATTTTCGATTTCTTTATTAGCGAAGGAGCAATTGATGCTGAAGCAGGAACAGTAGAACTACCATTTGCATTTGGAGGTGAGGATGTTCCAGAGGTTATGACAGAAGGAATAATTGGAACTTTAAAAGTTTCAAAGCTTTCAGCTGAACCAACAACCTTAACTGTTGTAGAGTATTCTGATGATGCTGAAGATTATTCAGAAATTATTGCAGAAAATGGTGATAAATATACTATTGCAGAAACTTCTGTAGAACTTTAATTAGAGAATAAAAATATAAGGGGCCAACTAAACTTGGCTCCTTTTTGATAATATTTGAGTATGAAAATTATTGATATTAGAAAAGTTGGAAGTGGGGGGGTTTTTACTTGGACTAGAGAATATTTGTTTCAATATTTAACTAAGTCCAAAAATTCTATTCTTACTTCTCCAAAGATTATCGCTGCCTTTAATGAAATTGATCGAGCTGATTTTGTTCCAAGTGATTTAAAGAATAAAGCATATGAAGATATTGAATTAAAAATTGGAAATAATGAGGAGCTAACTCGACCAAGTGTCATAGCGCAGATGCTTGAATTAATTAGTCCAAAAGAAGGTGGAAAATACTTAGACATTGGAACTGGGACTGGATATTTCGCAATGCTATTAGGGTTTGTTATAGGAGAAAGGGGACGTGTCTATACATTAGAAAGATTTCAATGGCTTTGGGAAATGGCAAGATCATCTTCAACTAAATATAAAGATATAAATAATATTACTTTTCTCTATAGAGATGGGTTATTGGGATTAAAAGAACAAGCTCCATATGATGGAATTCATATTTCTTTTGCGATGAATGAAGTTCCATTAGAAATTAAAATGCAACTAAATCAAGAAGGTGCAAAGTTAGTAGTCCCAACAACAAATATGGACTTAAGGGTAATTGAAAGAGTAGGTATAGAAGAATTTACTGAAGAAATAATTCCTGGATTTATATTTAAAGAAGGTAAAGCTGGAATTGCTTAAAGCATTCTAACTTCCGCGTCGATAAACTCTTGAATTTCTCCATCTAAAACTGCATCGCTATTTGAAGTTTCAACACCAGTTCTTAAATCTTTTACTAATTTATATGGAGATAGTACGTAATTTCTAATCTGATTTCCCCAACTAGCTTTTTTGTATTCTCCCTTTTCCTTATTAAGTTCGGCATCTCTCTTTTCTTCTTCAATCATAAACAATTTTGCTTTTAGAAGTTTCATTGCTTCTGTTCTATTTTGATGTTGAGTTCTATGTGCAGAGGATTCAACAGTAATTCCTGAAGGGATATGTTTAAGTCTTACTTTTGTAGCAACTTTATTAACATTCTGCCCTCCTGCTCCACTACTTCTAACAGCGTTAAATTCTAAATCTTCATCTCTAATCTCAGTATCTAAATCTTCTTCAACAATTGGATCAACTAAAATATTTGCAAAAGAAGTTTGTCTTAACCCTGCTGAATTAAATGGGGAGTTTCGAACTAATCTATGTGAACCTTTTTCATGTTTTAAATATCCATAAGCAAATCTTCCCTCAACTTTTATTGAAACAGTTTGGTATCCAGCTTCTGTGCCTCTTACCTCTTCTATTACAGTAGGCTTCCATCCCTTTTCGCTAATATATCTCATATACATTCTTAAAAGTATTTCTGACCAATCCATAGCTTCTGTTCCTCCCTGCCCAGCATTAATTGTAATTATGCAATCATTTTCATCGAATTTACCTGAGAGAAAAGTAGAAAGTTCAACTTGAGAAATTTCTTTCTCTAAATTCTCAATATCTGTTTGAATTAAGCTCATAATCTCTAAGTCTTCTTCTTCTATGTCATCTTCTAAAAGTTCTTTTGTTTGTTTTAAACTATTCTCAAGTTTTTCAATCTGTTCAATCTCATTTCTTATGCCTCCAATTCTTCTACTTACTTTTTGAGCATTTTCTTGATTATTCCAAAAATCTGGATTTGTTGTAAGAGATTCTAATTCTTGAAGTTCGTCTTTTTGTTTCGTAATATCTTTTTTAGATTTGATTGATTCAAACCTGTTTTCTAAATCTTCAATTTTCTGTTTAAATTCAATTAACATCAGATTATAAGGAAATAAGATTATGATGTTTTTAATGCAGCAATAAATGCTTCTTTAGGTACCTCAATACTTCCAAATTGTTTTAATTTTTTCTTACCTTTCTTTTGTTTTTCAAGAAGTTTTTTCTTTCTAGTTTCATCTCCTCCATAAAGTTTTGCAGTTACGTCTTTTCTAAATGCTTGAATAGTTTCTCTTGCAATAACTTCTCCTCCTATAGCTGCTTGAATAGGAACTTTAAATTGTTGTCTTGGAATTATCTCTTTTAATTTACTTACTAAATCTTTTCCTCTATCTCTTGCTTTATCTTTATGTGCTAAGTAAGAAAGTGGTTCAACTTCTTCATCATTTAGTAAAATAGTTACTTTAACAATTTCGCTTTTCCTATACTCTAAGAATCCATAATCCATTGAAGCATATCCTCTACTTACAGATTTTAATTTATCAAAAAAATTAGTAATAATCTCAACAGTTGGAATCTCATAAACTAAAACTGCATGCTTATTTCCGGCCGTACCTTTACTAATATAATTCGTAGTTTTATAAACTCCCCTACTCTTTTGAGCTAGTTCCATGATTGGGCCAATATATGTATCTGGTGTCATTATTTCCATCTTTACCCATGGCTCTTCAACTTCTTCGTATAAACTTCCATCAGGAAATTCTAATGCAGTTCGAATCGTAGCTACATTTGTTTCTTCATTAATTTTACCTACATTAATGTTCGGAACTTTACTGTAATCTCTTGTAGAAAGTTTAACTTTAAATTCTACTGTTGGAATTGTACTAAGTAGATCTATTCCAAATTCCCTTTCTAATCTATCTTGAGTAATTTCTAAATGTAAAAGTCCTAAGAACCCACATACAAAACCTGTTCCTAATGCTTGAGAATACTCTTTTTCAAAAGTTAAAGCCGCATCATTTAAGGCAAGTTTTTCAAGTGCTTCAGCGAAAGCTGGATAATCACTAGCTTCTACAGGATATAAACTTGCATAAACCATTGGTTTAGGTGCTTGGTAACCCATTAAAGGAGTAACTTTTGTATGTGATTTATTTTCTTTCCATACAGTAATTGTATCTCCAGTATGGATATCAGAAATATCTTTAAGGCCAGTAGCAATATATCCTACCTCTCCTTCATTTAACTCAAATCCTTTAAGCATAGAAGGAACCATATAACCAATTTCAACAGGTTGTATCTTCTGCTCTGTTCCAATTGTATATAAAACATCATTCTTTTTAATTGAACCAGAAACAACTTTTACTAAAGAAACTGCTCCCATGTATTCATGATAAAAAGCGTCAAAAACTAAACATTTAGTCGCGCTTAAATCATCTTCTTGATTATTTTCTAGTGTCGGATAATAAATTAGACTATTATCTTTATCTGGAGCTGGAACAACGTCAACAATTCTGTCTAGAATTTTAGGAACCCCGATTCCAGTTTTTCCAGAAGCTAGGATTATTTCATCTTCGCTAAATCCGAAAGTTTCCATAACTTCAGCTTTTACTCTTTCAACTTCTGCGCTAGGCATGTCTACTTTATTTAAAACAGGAATAATTTTTAAATCATATTCCATTGCTTTATAAACTGTACTTAAGGTCTGTGCTTGAACTCCTTGAGTAGCATCAACTAGAAGTAACGCTCCTTCGCTAGCAGCTACTGATCTAGATACTTCATAACTAAAATCTACATGCCCTGGTGTATCAATCAGATTAAGAATATATTCTTTACCATCTTTCGTATGAATAAGCCTTGCAGTTTGTAGTTTTATAGTAATTCCTCTCTCTCTTTCAAGCTCTAAAGTGTCTAAGACTCTATCTTTCATTTCTCGTGCTGTTATTGTTCCAGTAGACTCAATAAGTCGATCAGCTAAGGTCGACTTACCATGGTCAATGTGGGCAATAATACAAAAATTTCTTATAAGCTCTAATCTGTCCATAGAATAATGATTTCCTCATGCATTATATCCCGAAAGGTAAAAATTAACTATTAGAACTATTTCTAATTGTGTCGCCAGTATCTAATGACAAAATAAGGTTTTAGGTACACAATGAGTGTATGGGTAATATTGATGAAAATACAAATGGAATTGGGCTTCCAGAAGTTTATGAACTTGATGAGCCTTATGAAATTAACACGGATACAGACTTTTTTAAGTTTAGAGAATTCGCAATGTCTAGGGTATTTCATTTAGCAGCTCCAGAATATGAAATTATTTCGTTTACTATATTTGATAATTTCTCTGATGCACCTGCTTATTATGTTTTTCAAGCTACTGTGGGAAATGAAAAAACTACAATTTTAAAAGATTTTGCAATATTTATTAACGAAGATTATTACGTTTATAAAGGTAAAGAAAGAATGCATTTAGAGGCAAGAAAAGTAGAAATAAAAGCAATGTTGCAGATTGACCCTCAATATGTAAGAGATTACTTTGATCTTTTAATGCTACATGATCCATCTGTTGCAGGAAGAGAAGAAGAGATTATGAATCAGATTTTTAACTAAAGTTTAATTTTATTTGATATATGGATACAGTTGTAGAAACAAAAAGTGTAACAAGTATTAAGGAAATGAATCCTGGGGATACGATAGTGGGTGAGCTTGATTCTATAGGTGTTGAAGAGCTAAGTTTAGCTCTTGAAATAGCAAGTGAAGCAAGGGATAAAGATCTGAATTTTGAACCAATAGAGATTGTTCTCGGACCCATAGCTGCAAACATGGCTATGGCTGCATGGGCAGCTTCATATCATTATGGGAAAAGAGAAGGAAAGAGACCACCTGAATCATCTTTTTCCATTTATGAAACTACAGCTAATTCTTTTGGTGCTGTTTATCTATCTAATAGTGCCTCATCTACAAAAGATCCAAAAACAAAGTTACCAAGTGATCAACGTATACTTAAAGGACACATTGTAAACTAAAGGAAGATAATCCCCACTTTTGCGGTCGAAATTGCTTGCAATG
>CAZWRA010000032.1:0-13181 GCA_964635995.1 uncultured Candidatus Saccharibacteria bacterium | reverse complement strand
AAAATATATCTAAAAAATCTCTAAAAATTGTCTAGACAAATGGGTACAGTTTAAATGGAAGTTTAATTTAATAAAAGAAAAGAATCACAGGTTTAAAGATTTAAGTAATAGTAATGGAACTGTTATTTATTTTAGGATGCTAGTTCCTATACCCTGAAACAAGTTCAGGGTGACGGGAGTTGTGTTAATTTTGAAAGTTAACTATCCTACACTTCCTTCCATCCCCATTCGAATGAGTTGGTTTAGTTCAAGAGCAAATTCCATTGGAAGCTCTTTTGTAACTTCGTCTAAAAATCCTGAAACAATCAGACCGGATGCTTCTTCTGCAGTTAATCCCCTGCTCATTAAATAGTAAAGTTGTGATTCTGAAATCTTACTCACACTTGCTTCATGTTCAATGCTTGAAGTGCCTTCGCTTATAATATTAGTTGGATATGTATCAGTTCTAGATTTATTATCAAGAATTAATGCATCGCAATTAATTTTACTTTTTGATTTTTTTGCACCTCTTGGAATCTTCACCTGTCCTCTGTATGAAGTTCTTCCTCCATTCTTACAAATCGACTTAGTAGTTATAATACTAGAAGTCTCCTCTCCAATATGAATCATCTTTGCACCTGAATCCTGCCACTGATCTTTATCCGCAACAGCTATTGATAAAACTTCTCCATGAGACTTTTTACCTCTCAACATTACGCATGGATATTTCATTGTGACTTTTGAACCAATATTACAATCTACCCACTCAATTCTAGCGTTATCAAAAGCTAAACCTCTTTGAGTAACTAAGTTATAAACATTATTCGACCAGTTTTGAATTGTTGTATATCTGATCTTTGCATTATTTAAAGCTACAAGTTCAATAACTCCAGTATGAAGCGAATTATCGCTATAAAGAGGCGCTGAACAACCTTCAACATAATGAACTTCTGCTCCCTCATCAGCGATAATTAAAGTCCGCTCGAATTGCCCCATATTTTGTGATTGAATATAAAAATATGCTTGTAGAGGAATATCGACTTTTACTCCTTTTGGAATGTAAACAAAGCTTCCTCCGCTCCATAGAGCAGTATTTAAACTAGCGTATTTATTATCAGAAAAAGGAATAACCTTTCCAAACCATTTTCTAAAAATTTCCTCATAATTCTTTAAGCCATCTTCAGTATTTGTAAAAATGACACTCTGACTTTCCCACTTCTCTTTAATTTTCCCATAAATTACATTAGAGTCGAACTGTGTTTCAACACCAGCAAGGAATTTCCGCTCTGCCTCAGGTATCTTAAGGTCTTCATAAACTTTCTTCATTTCAGAAGGTACTTCTTCCCATTTTCTAGTTTTTACATGCTCTTCAGGGATAAAAAACTGTATCTCATTTTCTTTTAAATCTGATAAATCAACACCCCAAGTTGGGACTTCTCTAGTTAGATAGTGCTCATAGGCTTTTAGGCGAATTCTACGCATCCATTGAGGCTCTTTTTTATATTCTGAAATTGCTTCAACAAGTTCACTAGAAATTCCTTTTTGTTTGAAAATAGATAAGTCCACATTAGATTTTAGCATTTTTCTGTAATTATCCTCTAAATAACACTATTAATGTAAGTTACAAGTTGAGGGTATGGGGGTAAAACAGAACCGCCAAAGTAACAAAAGAGAGATTAACTGACAGATGGGCGCGTTTTACCCCCAGAAACTTTTTGGTACTTTTTAGTTATAAAAAGTACGGATAATAAAAACATATAATTTCATTATTAAGTTTTTTCATGGTTTTTTGACTAACTTGCCTTGAATATCTAAAACAAACTTCAATCAGAATCATCATATCTGCACGTCCATGGTTCGAGAGCCTCACCATGACATCATGTTTTATAGGTCTTGACAGGATATGTAATAATTTAGTTATGAAACTCAAAAATAATGCAAAACACCGAATTTTCGGAAAACCCAAGACTATTAAATTTGAGAAGAATAAAACTACAAAACCCTTAGTGGTTATGAGTGAACGGATAATTAAAGTTTATCGTTCTGAGCTTCATAGAGATAAGCATGATCAAATCTTAGAAAAATGGCTTAGAGAAGCATTTAGAGCCTACGTTGAGAAAAAAGCAGAAAAGTATGCAAAAAAATACGGATTTCGATATAACAGAATTGCAATAAAAGACACTAAAACCAGATGGGGAAGCTGTTCCTCAAAGATGAATCTTAGCTTTAACTGGAGATTGATCTTTACTCCTAATGAGTGTATAGACTACGTAATTCTTCATGAATTAGCCCATACAAAACAGATGAACCATTCTTATAAATTCTGGGATCTTGTTAGATCAATGATGCCAAAGTACGAAGAAGCTAGGTTGCTTTTACAGTCTTACGAAGATCAGGTTCTCAAAAGATAAAATTAAGAATAAATTACAAAAATCAATATTCAAATTCTAAACAAGATAAACAGCTAGCTTTACTTCAAGCTTGATGGAAAGATTTCATTTTAATATTATTAAATAATCAGAATTAAGAATGACAGATCAAGAAACAATTTCAGAGATAGAAAATAATTCGGAAGATTATAAAATACCTATTGGTTCGATTGCCATAGGTCCTATGGGTGAGGTATATGAGACTGGAGAAAAAGAGAGTATACCCAAGGGAGAAGAATTAAAGATTGTTTCAAAGGACATAAAAGGTAGTGTAGGATTAGAAACCCAATTTAACGATGATATGTTTTTAAATGAATATGGAGAACAGATAGATAGAAAATACCTTAAGTATGGTGATGTATTTTATATTAAAGATGAAGAAAATGGAGAACTAATACCTTATAAATATTATGGTGAAGGAACTGAATTATTAGGTACTGAAGGAAGAATAAAAGTAAGTAGACAGAGTAACAAAAATATTTCAAAAACTATTTTACCTCGATTTGAAAGAAGAAGTGATTCTAGTATAACTAAAGATATCATCTACTCTCCTAGCAATATTCCTTATGATATTACATTTGAAATTATCAAATTATCTAGTGAAGAAGCAAGGAAAAGAATTTTTCCTGAAAAAGAAAGGCCAGTTTATATATTTGCTGATAGCTTTAGTAAGTATTTACAAGAACCTCCACCTAATTATGAGGAATTAAGATCTGTTTATACTTTTGCTGCTGATGAAATATTAAAAGAGATTTTTGGAAAAAACAATGCAAATGCATTAATGACCTCATTAAGTGATGAGCAAGTTCAAGATATTTCAAAAAAATTGAAGCTTTAGATGTGCCAGAATCAATTAAAGTGATATTAAGACAGAGCCTTGATGAAGTTCTAAAAAATAAAGCAGAAGAAACTTTGTCCATGGATGTTGGTGCTGAAGTGCTATCTGTAGAAGACGAATTAGATTATTTTGCATTTTTTGCTAAGCTAATTTTTCAAGCTGCAGATGAAGCAAAAGCCCAGATTGAAGCTATAAATGCATATTTACATGAGAATAATGTTAGTTGGGAAGAAAAAGGAGATGATGATATAGAAATGGATGAGGAAGATGAATCTAAAGAAGAAGTGGGTGATGAGGATAACTTGTCGTACCAAGTAGTAAAGACTCAGGTGCAAAGATCAAAGGAGGTAGAAGAATTAAGATTGAAGTACTATAACTTAACAGTCAAAACTATTGACAGATTATTTGGTTATAAAGAGGATAAAGATAAATTAAAAAACTATGAATAGTTTTTACAAATGACTCCCAAATAAATTCGCTGCCTGACTCTTTAAAAGAACTTATCCAAAAATGCATTAATATTGTTAATGAACAAATGACGATAGAGGATGCATTTGGGATTACTGATGATGAACAGGATGAAGAAGTATAAATTTAAGAGTTGAAACAAGACACATTAATATTAAAAACGTTAGACATTCAAATATTTATCCTTGGAACTTTTCTGAATTTTCATTAAACTGTTGTAAATGTAAATATGGGCGTTTCACAGACTAGAGAAAAACTACAAACAGTGTTGAGTTCTATGGGTTTAGACGAGAGCTCAAGAGATATTTTTATGTACATGCTTGAACCAATGATTCAGGATTTTGTTACTGGACTTTTTGAGAATACTTTTACTCCAGAAGAAAGAAATGAGCTTGTAGAAGGAGTAACTCAAGACGAAAGATTAAACGAAAAAGATATCGCAGGAATTTTGTTTATGGAATATGAAAAGAAAACGGGAAAGTCGATGGAACAAGAGATTGATGGATATATAAATTTTATTGCAAAGGATTTAGAGAGAATTACTATTGAATATAAAAAAGAAATAGAAGCGCTAAAACAAATGACACCAGAAGAGCGAACTAAAAAGATGTTAGCAGATATATCTTCTCCTTTAGATGTTAATGTAGGAAGCGATGAGTGATGACGGTACAACTACAGGAACAGGTCTAGAAGGAGCGCAGCCTGAAGTACAAGCTGTCACGGCTCAAAGACAGTCGGATGGTTATTATGATCAGCATGCTAACTTTTTTGCAGCGGATGAAATTCCCGAAGATATGGATGTAAATTAACTTAACCCTTATTTTGATGAAAATCCAAAAGGTTCTGTAAGAACTACATTAGATTGGAATAGGGGAGGTTTTACAAATGCAGATGGATCTCCTGTAACTGAATTAGTAGTTGGACAAACTTACCTCAGAGATGGGCAAGCTTATAGATATGGTGGTGAAGGTACTGCAGCTGTAGGAACAGAAGGGCAGACAAAATTCACTCCTCTTGAAGGAAGAAATCAAGGAAGACCCGTGCTAGTTAGTTTGATAGATGAGCCTGATGCAACAACTCCTCAACCAGGACCAGAGATTGTTGATCCTGCAACTATAACACCAACTATCGTTGCCGATAAACTAGCAATTACACCTGATGAAGAAGACGGTAATGTGCAAGATGGCGGGGACGTCGAGGGAAATATTGAAGAACAACCTGAGGCAGTTGATTTAATTGAAACAGAGGATGAAGATGCATCTGAAAGATTATGTGTTGACGAGTATGAATCTATTGTAGAAAAATTACGAATATTGAAGAAGCTGAAGAGCTTAGAAGAACCATAAATGATAAAAATTCAGGTCTTAACTTAGGAGAACGTCAGTATTTAAATAAGTTATTAGCAGATGCTTAGAGGAATCTACTTCCTGCCTTGGAGGATGCGCCGAATGCGTTTCAATCGTATGAGGACCTAGTATCTCGTGTCAGATCCCTTACACAAGAAGAACATGCAGAGCTTTCTGAGCAGGTTAGAAGTGGCATGCTAAATGAAAAAGATCTTTTAAACTTAGCAGAAAATGATGATAAATATTGAGAACTTTTATCACTTTTAATTAATTCAAGAAGAGAAGGTAGAAGATACGAGGCTCAAAAAATAATGGATGTTCCAAACTTAACTTACGCTGAAAAAATGGGTGCACTTGAAGAATTAGGAGTCGACGATACAACAACAGCTAGATTAAGTAGAAGATATATTAATAGAAACAATCCTGCAAATAATGTAAATAATCTAAATTTTGAAACCTTTTTAAAAGCTAATAAGCAACTACCAGTGATGACAGAAGGTGAGACTTTTGAAGAATATATTCAAAGATTACAAAATGAAGAGGATTTCTCTCTTGAAGATATAAATTTCAATGATATTCGACCTCAGGATGTAAACAGATTTATGAGACAGTTTATTAATAAAGCTAACCAAGGATTAGAAAGGAATCCTGAGAATGCTGATCAAATTTTAGAGCATATTATAAATTTAAGAGAAAGACAGACAAAAGCTAGAATATTATTTTTGTCTAGAGGAAGAATAGGTGATGAAACCAATAATAATAGACTTAGCAATTTAGCTAAGCTTATAGCTAATGAACTAATCGTTATTGTTGGAAATAATGGTATTTTTTATAATAGATTACCATTGCCCGATGGTGTTGAAATACATCAATTTCAGGTACAAAGATTAGATAGGTTAACAGTTCGAGTCCAATTCATAGAACTTGAGGAGATGCTAGAAGAAGAAGCTAATGAAGGTGCTAGATTAGTTAGAGGTGCTAGATTGATTCAAGCATGGCAAGGATTTTGGGCTCGTGACCAAAGGATGAGGCAAGCTAATCGTGAAAGAAGAACCGAAAAGAGAACATTAAATGAAACTAGGAAAACTGAGCGTGAAGGACTTAACCAAGAGAGACAGAAAAGACACACTCGATATTTAGAGTGGAGAGAAACTCGAGCTAAAGCTAGAAGAGCCAAAGAAGCTGACGCTCAACAAGAAGCAATAGCTCAAAATAGACAATACGGATGACGAGGGCCTTTAAGTAGAGTAGTTAGAAATGTTTTAGGTACTCAGAGATTAATAGATAAATTAGAGAGACCTGTTGATGATAATGGAGAAAGACAAAATCGATACGCTCTAGGGCAATACATTGCTAGACATAGAACGGAAAGAAATGGTCAGGTAGTTTATCTTAATAGAGAAGAATTAAATACTGCTCAAAGACTATTTCTAAACTTTAGAGAATTTACTGGAATTTATAGGAATCACGACTTTGTAATTAATACTAATGCGGTTGAGGCAGGTAATAATGAGGCAAGCAAGCTTAAGTATATAATTGAACGAAATGGATTTACTGTAGGAGCTGATGTAGCTAACGTTACTGGTTTGAGTGAGACAGGTTTAAGTGGAATTATTAATTTTAGAGAACCTGTAGGAGGTAGACTATCAAAGTTACGAGTAGTTGAACATGGAGTTGCATTAGGCTTAAGCATTGCTGGATCAGCTGCATCTTTAACTGGAGGAGCTGCGTTAGCTGGAGCTGGACCTCTAGGTTCAATTGAATTTACTAGATTTGCTAGTTTAGTCGGAGCTTCTTATTTAAGAGCTGGAATTCAAAGAGGGGACTTTAAAGAAAGATATGGAGAAGAGGCATGGAATAGAATGAAAAGATCTGTTTATTTAAGTTCTGCAATTTCTGGTTTCGCATCTTATTTCCTACTTCCTGACTTAGCTCGGGGAGTAATCGGAGAACCTTTAGTTGGCTTAGTTGATGGTGTAATTCCTGCAGAAGGCTTAAACCCAACTGCAGAAATGGCGACAACTTGGGCATTAAGAATGCTAACTTCGTTAGGCTTATCTCAAACACTAGTTAGAGCAAGTGCAAGGAGTCTTACAGTAGGTGTTAATGGAACTCAACCTTTAATTCAAGGGGAAGTAAGGGATAACAACAGAAACTTTAGAAATCTATGGAGAGGAAACGTTACTCAAAGAGGAGAAGTTGGTGAAATTACTGGAGCTGCATGGGGAATTGGAGCTCAAGCTGCGGCTATCAGGGGAGGTGCAATTTATGGGGCTCAGTCAGGTATTTATAACGATTTATTAGACGTTATTAATGATCCAAATGTGCAGATTGATGCAACTGCTGCAGCTCAAAATGTTGAAATTTTATCAGGGGTCGCAGAAGTACAACCAAATTTAAATCTACCTAATGACGTTGCGGAAAGGTTAGTTGCTCCTGGAAATGCCTTAGCTGTTAATACTGAAGGAAATGCATTCTGGATAGAAATAGAAAATTCACAAACAGTTCCATTACAACACCCAAGAACTGGATTCGGAGAATTCTTAAGAGATGGACAACCAGATCATCTTGGAGGAAGTTTAGTTGAAGGTTTAGGAACTCTAACTACAGAGGTTAATACTGAAGAAATTGTTGTTGATTGGAATGGAAATGGCGAATATGTAACTGTTACCCCTAATCTGCCTTTAACTGAAGAAGCTAGTCAAACTATTAAGGAAATAGCTGGAGTTAATACTGATAATATTATGCTTGTTCCTAGAGGAGATACAGGAATCGATACAGTTTATGTTGAAGGAAAACCTATTGGATTTAGAATTAATGAAAACGAAATTATTGTAAATAGAGGGGGAGTTTATGAAGTTTTGGATAATGATGGAAATAGAGCTGCTTTTTATAATGGAGCTGTTGTTGAGGAAGCAATCGAAAATGGAAATGTTGTGGGATTAAGTCCAGATTATATTGAGATTCCTGATCCTACAAACCCAAATGAAACATTAAGATTAGTTCAAACAGAAGTAATAGGAGTAGATCAGGATGCTCTTCCAGGACAAAGATCATATACACAAATTGGTGATGAAAGATTTATTTATGATATGAACGGAAATCTAATCGCTGAAGGAGAGATGGTCGTTCTTAATGTAAATAACGAAGAAGTTGGAAGATCTTTCGAAGAGTATCTAATCGTTGATCAAAATACTGGAGATAGATATTTTACTCTAGAGGGAGGTGAACGGATAAACGTTATCGATACTCCTCAAGGAACTTATTATGAAGCTGTAATTAATAATGAAACTTACTCACAGGGTGGAAATGGAATTTTCTTTAATAGCGCCCCAGATGCAGTGCCTCCTTATGCTTATCATCTTGTAGATAACGGAGGAGGTTTAGAATTTGAGCCTTATTATGTAGCTAATGTTATCGAACCTGCTGGAGGAAATGGAGTACCAACAGTTATCGAATTACCTTTTGGAGCTGATCCAAGTGAGTCAGGACAACTTTCATTACCTGCAGGATATGAATATTATGATGATTTAGATAGTAACGATATTGTTGTTTTAGGCCCTGATCAAGATGGAATACAATTTGTTTATCGAGGAGATTCTGCTCCAGGTTCACAATTACTTCTACAACAAAATGAGCTGGCTATTCAGGGGGATGTTCAGGAATTAGCTGTTGCAGGAAATATTCGATATATTGTTCCGGATAATGTTGAAGTAGAAGCTGGTGATCTTGTTGTAATAGTAAACTCACCTTCGAATATTAACCTAACAGCAAATAGAATTGCGGTAATGATTGGAAGAGAAAATGTTCCTATTTAATTCGATAGAGGTGGAAATGTTTTAAGAATTGGAAATATTGAAAGAGAATTAGCTAATGGAAATATAAATCCTGCTTTTATGCAGAGAATGAGTGAACTTGGAATTAGCGGACAAAATGCAGTTACATTTAATCCAGATACATATGAGATTAACTATGTAAGAAGTAGTGCACCAGAGTTCCAACCTCTACCAGCTACTACTCCTACTCAATCTACAGCCGTTATTGATCAAACACTTAATAATGAAGCAGGAACAAATACTGCTGGAGGTGGTGAATCAACAACTAATACTACAACGACAACACCTGGTCAAGTTGTAACAATTACATCTGGAACTGTTCAAGGAATAGAAGCTACTCCAGTAAATTATGTTCTAACTGGAGAGACTGTCGTTACACCTGGAACTACAACAAACTGGGCTCAAAATGATGTTATTGAAAGATGGATAAATTCACAAGGGCATGGAGCAGCGATTGAGCGAAGAGCAGCTATTGAAGTTGCTAACTTATTAAGAAATAATCCTAACTATCTTAAGGAACTTGGAGTAACTCTTCCAGAAGGAACAGTAGAAGAACATATTAACTCTTATCTAGCAATGGCACAGCAAACAGTTGCATTTAATTTAGATGAAATAAGAGCTGGAAACATTAGTCCTTCGGAAGCAATTCAAAATTATATTGATAACAGACCTAGGGGATATATAAGTGCTGATACAACAGTTAATAGATATATAGGAACTCCAGAACTAAACATAATAAGAGAGATTTCTGGGATTGAACAAGGAACAACGATACCTGGTATAGGAACAGCTGCAGAAGTAGTTCAAACAGCTTATCCGTATGTTGTTCAAGGAGGACAATTAACAGTTGGAGGACAGCCAGTTTCTGGATGAATAGCTTATCCAATCAGAGGAGATATTAATACAGTACTTGGAGGAAGAAATGTGAGTTTACGAGGGGCGTATTTAGTCGAGGCTCCTAATCCAAGAGGAGGAAACCCAGTTCTTTATTTACAACTTGCAAATGGACAACAATTCGATATAGCTAATTTGCCTGAAGGAGTTGAACTTCAAGATGGAGTTATTACATTTACACAAAATGTTGTTCAGAATGTTGAAACTCAAACTATCCTCGTAGCACAAACATTACCTGAAACTCAAAGAATTTCTTTAACCGTTGAGCTTAATGAGGAAGTAACAAGAACAGATGGAAATCCGTGGGATTTTGATAAATTAAGAGACTGGGCAGGAGATAGATATGAAGATCTAGGAAGGGTTGTTAATGGATTTGTAGAGGGTGTTCAACAAATTGGAGATGACATTGTTAGAAAACTTGATCGAGAATTTAGCTTAGGAATTTATAAAACTGAACTTGGTCAAGAAATGGGTGTTGTTTTTGGTTTAGGACTCGCAGGGGTGTCTATCGGTGCACTTTTCGATGGAATTTTGAACAATAGAGGAGTTGGAAGAATGCTAGTAAGAAGACCTCTAAATTTATTACCAGGAAGATTTCTACCTGCAAGATTACAGTTCTTGAAAACAACTGAAGGTGTACAGGCTGATGCTGAAAAGGAACAAAAAAGACGGGCTATAAATAATAAACTGAATGAAATTCAACAAGTTAGAGCTAGAAGAGCACTAAGTGGCCAGGATAAGAGAGATTACAATAGGATGACAGGTCAAGGATATCAAAACGGTTTAAATCAACTACAGCAGACAGAGTTAGTTAACTTAGTGGCTGAATTACAGGCTCACCAAGCTACAAATCAGAACGTAAATCCAATGCCACCATTTCCTAGTCAGTTAGATCTGGATAGATTAAATGCAGTAAGAAATAGATTTAATGATTTAAAAAAAACGTGAAGATGACTATAACAAGCGAAAAGATGATTTGGATAGATTAAATAACGAACTTAAAGATCTAAGAGCAGCAAAATAAATGGAAATACTTAAAACAGAACAAATAACAGTCTCTTTAATAACTCACTTACTAAGTGGGTATAAAACAATAGATAGAAGAAGTCTATATAGGCTAACAATGTTTATGATTTATGGGGCTTTATCTAGAAAAAGTATGCCGATCTTTGTAAGAGATGAAAAAGGAGGCATCTTTATGTTTATTTATATAACTGAAGAAGGTTTACTTTTAAAACTTCCTATTTCTACTGAAGAAATCTCAGTCGATGTAACAAAAATATTTGTTCATGTAGGTAAAGAGAAGATAGAACTTATGGATGGATATGAGTTAACGGACTTTGAAGAATTTAGAGGTAAAATAGTTGAACTTTTACCTAGCTTAGAAACAGTTAAACTCTATGAAGTATATGATCCTTCAAAATTTGATAAGAATAGATACATTAAAATCTTTGGAACAGAAGAGTTCGATATTTTTAAGACAAGAGAAAAACTTCCTAAATACTTTTTAATTACAAAAGAGTCTACAGGTGAGCTTCATAACTTAAATTATAAAGTTCCTCTTATTGTTGAGAATGATTTAGGAGTAATTGCATTTTATGGATCTGGAAAAAAAGTTTACTTGAAACTGAGATTGGTGATAGTCTAAAGGATATAGATAAAGATGCTTTTAATAAAGTTTTAAAAGTAATAGAAGTTTTAGAAAATGTAATACCAAGCGATGTAGAGATGGATGAATATCCAGTAAGCATTCAAGAAAATATTTCAGTTCCTAATATTGCTGAATGAAAAAAAGTTCTTAGTCTGTAAAAAAAGCGCAATACTGAACTTGTTTCAGCATCTCAGTATGAATGCAATTTTAACAATTTTGGTCTTTGTTTTAGTTACACCATTAGTAAGCGTTAATGTTAATGCAACGCAAGTTTCTGGGGATAGTCAGGTTAATATTGGAGATTCTGTCGTATTAAATTTAACTGCAAGACCAACAGCGGCTGGATATACAACAGCTCAGATTTCTTTGAACATTGGTTCAGGTTTAACTGTAGCGCAATACATTCCTCCACTTGAGGCAACATGGGGACCTGAAATCGGAACGTGTTCAGGAGGTGCACTTTTTACAGCTCAAGCTCTTTGTGTAGATTTAACAAAAGCTACAGGAAATACTATTTCTGACGTAGAAAGTTTAGGTGTTGTTGTTTTAAATGCAACAGCAAATGGGAATGTAGAGATTCGAGGTTTTTCGGACAATGGTTATCTTTCTGAATCAGGATTTGATCCTCATGTAGGATTACTTTTTAATGTTAATGTAGGAAATGTTTCTAGTGGAGGAGGTAATACCGGAGTTAGTGGAAGTACAGGAGGAGGAACAGGAGGATCAAGTAGCGGAGGCGGCTTACCTACAACAAACTTATTCTTTGAAGATCAAGGCTTATCTTACGGTGTTTTTTTCATTTTTGTTGCAATAATTACAATCATACTGCAATATGTACTTAAACAAAATATTCTTGAACGATATTTAAATACTTCTTTTAGAAGTAGCGTTGAAGAAAAAATTAAACAAAAACGTAATAATAATTAGTTAAACTATAATGAATAAAAACAAATTCACACCTCTTACATATATAGTAGTGACTACAATAGCGATTTTAGCTTTTTTAATTTTATTAGCCTTAGATGGAAGGAACGATTCAGTTAACGAGGATTCGGATGTAGGAGTTTCAGGTTTTGTAGAACAGACAACTAGAGATTTGTTTCCAACAATTTTAGAAGGATTGTTAAGAACAGATTGTGAAATCCTATTCCATGAAGGAAATTTAGAAGATCCAAGATTTACTAATTTGTATGAAGGCGAGTATTCACTAGAAATTTCAAAATTAGACCCATATACTAATGTTCCTCTTCAATGTTTCTATAGATTAAATGATGAACAAGGGTTTATTGTTCAAGTTCATACATATGCTGCTGATTCAAAAATTGATAATACAAGAGCAGATCTTTTTGAAAGAGTAAATTCTCAATACATTGATTTAGTTATAGACCAAGACAGAATTGGAATTATAGATTATGCATTCGGAACAGATAAAGCTAATAATGATGAATGTATTACAACAATGTACCATCCACTAAACGACTTTGAAGTTATTACAATAGAATACATAGGATTTGATTGTCAGGATGATTTCAATACAAATAGAGAGATTGTTTCAATTTTAGGAAATTATTTTGTCTTCTTTATGGAAAATATTTATATAGATTATGCTGATGCTTCAACTGAAAATCTGTTAATAAGATTTGGGTTTAATGAGTATATACCTTTATTAAATTATTATAAATAGAATTTTGTAAACTAAAGGAAGATAATCCCCACTTTTGCGGTCGAAATTGCTTGCAA
>CAZWRA010000031.1:0-13751 GCA_964635995.1 uncultured Candidatus Saccharibacteria bacterium | reverse complement strand
ACCTAATTCAATTTTTTCTTCTTTATTCATAATGCTTTTTACAAGCATAGCTATTTTATCATAAATTTTTGTACTTGCGCTATTTAGTGTAACACTTCTAAAATGATTCTATGGGAAAAAATTTAGGAGAAGTAAAAAGAGTTAGATGGAAAAATAAAATTAAAAGAAAAACTAATAAATTTAAGTTAAAAAACAAAATATCAAAAAGAAGTGTATTTCTAATTTCTTCATTTATTACGATTTTTCTAGTGTTTTTTTTTACTGTTGTTATAACAATTAATTCTAAGGTTAGTGATTCTTATGCATTATCTGCAAGTGAAATTGTAGAAATCTCTCCAAATGAATATTTAACTGCTGAGGGAAGTGGACTTGAAGAAAACTTTGTTACATACAAAACAAAAAGTTCTACTTTTAAATCATTAGATAAGAGGGTATACGTCCTTGACGAATATTTTAAATCTAGAAACTCACCTTTATACGGACAAGCTAAATATTTTGTCGAAGCATGTGATAAATATGGAGCTCCGAAAGATTGCATCTCTACAACTGCAATAGCGAGACATGAAACGGATTTATGTAACTATGCAAATTCTGCTGATTATCATAATTGTATGGGCTGGGGTGGAGCTGGGGAACATAGGAGAAGGTATACCAGTTTTCAGGAACATATTGATATAGCGACTGATGTTTTAGTTAATCAATATGGACCTAGTTATATGGATGATCCTAGACTTATGGAGGCAGTTTTCTGCGGTCCTCAAGATGAATGTATAGGATGGGGTAGTAGAGTATTAGTTTTTATGAGAGAAATAGATAGCTTCTCTGAATCACTAGGAGTCGGCAGACTTACTGACTTAAGAACTGATGGTCATAGATACTAGTTAATGCCAATTAAAAAAGGTAACCTCTTAAATTCCCCAGAGTTAAAATCTTCATTTACATATAACGAAACTGAGGACCCTCCATCTAAATTGACAGCATTAATATCTTTACTTGAAAGAGGTTCTAAATTTAAAATTATTTTTGCTATCTCAATTAGTGAGTAAGATTTTTCAGTTATTAGTAAAAATATTTCATTTTCAGAAGTAGTTCCTAAAATAGATCTTCTATAACTTCCATTACCGTTTAGAGAGTTAATAATTTCATTTTCAACTACTACATTATCTTCAAGTATCATTGGACCCGTTTGAAAATAAATATTCGAAATCATAGATCCACTATTTAAATAACCATCTCTAGTAAGAAAATTAATACTATTATCTTCTATTTCCACAACTCTAGTTAACTGTAAATCAGCAGTACTTAAATCAGTTAAAATCTGACCATCTAAGTTAAGAAGTCCAGCATGTGTCCTTTCAGGAGTAAAATATCCAGCATTAATTATAAAGTTAAACTCATTTGAGAATTCAGAAGTTCTTTTCAATTCAGAATTATTAATTAATTCAATTGTCTCTAAATCATTAATCAATACTAGTTTAATACCCTTTTCTGAATCATAATAAACACTATAAGTTTCTTCAGTATCTTCAGAAAGTACAGCATTACTTAAACTAGAGTGTTTATCATCTTCTGGTAAAAAATTATATGCAAGAAAAGCAGATATCACAAATAATATTGTAAAAAAGAGAATCTTTTTCATTGAAGTATTGGTGAGTTGGGCGGGGCTCGAACCCGCAACCAATAGCTTAAAAGGCTACTGCTCTACCATTGAGCTACCAACCCAAAAAGGCTTAAGTATTATAACATTGTAAAACCGTTTGATCCATTGATTATTTATGAAACATTCAGGTAAATAAGAGCTGAAATTAATAAGACTAATATTAGATACTCTATTAATTCATCCTTTGAGATACCGTCAGTATGATAATTATTCATTGCGTGTAGGAAAATAGTAAATGAAACTGTAATTATTCCTGCATTTAATAAGCTAGTTAAAGAGCTTAGTATAAAAAAAAGAAAAAATATGCCTATAAATAGGGCAAATAAGCCTGAAAGAACAAGTGCCTGAAAAGTTAGAAAGTGTCTAACGCAAAATAAGAATAAATTAAAAAAGATTAAAATGAAAAACACAAAAGAACCTATTAATACTCCTGTCCAATCTGCAATAATTGCTACTTGAATCGTTCCTGTTATAAAGAAGATTAAAATAATTGTTAAAACATCGTATATATAATTTGTAGATTTTAGTAGTGCAAAACTATGCCTATAAAATGAATGTAAATTTTCAAATAAGACTGAAAAAATTACAAAAGTTATAAGAAGTATTAGAAAGTATATTGACGGCTCCTGATGGAAATATATGAATGACACAATAAATACATAAAGCATTGTAGGTATTGCAAGATGATGAAGGTATTGTGCATATTGATGCTCCTCTAAATCGTAAACTTTATCAGAATTTCTTTTTTTATCGATTCTATATCGATTTGCTGTGATATATTGTTCAAAACTTATAAGTAAATATAATAAAACAGCTCCTGATATGAACAGATCTGTAAATCCATTTTCTAAAAGAAGGATAATTGAAAATAGCCCTACTGTAATTGAAAGTGAATAGACTACAGGTCTAATCTTCCATTTTGAGAACTCAAAAAAATTAATCATAAAGTTGCACTAACTTCTATTCCGTTAGTTAAAATACTTCCAGTTAAACTTCCAAAAGAGAAAACAATCAGTAAGATCAAAATAACTGCAACATTTAAATGTGAGTTTCTTCTTACCATATGTAACATATTAGTTTTAGCTAATATCGTAAAATCAATAATAAAAAGTGTTAATAGGTATAGACTGAAAACAATTGGAACTATAGATCTTATACCTCCTGATTTTATTCTACTAATAAATTCGCTTAAAAATAAAATACTTTCATCATTTTCTTCAATCGAAGAGTCATCTAAATCTAGTTCATAAAGTACATCAAAAATCTCTGTTAAACTAACAACAAATTGAGAAATATTACCTACTGAATCTATAAGTTCTAAATTTAAATTATCATAAGAGTTTAATTCTGTAATATTATAAGTTATAAACCATCGATTAACTTCTTCATCTTTCAAAAGCGCTTCATAATTTAGATTTGAATTTATTTTAATAACATCTTCAGATGTTGAAAAATCAATTGTAAATAGACTCTCATCCACTTTATTTACATTTACAGAAGTTTTATCGATTTCTGGATAATTACCATCAAGATAAAAAGAAATAACTTCTGATTGTTTTATAAATTCACCATTTGTTCCATATAAGTTAGCAGAGATAAAGTATTTTCCATCTTCATATTCTGACTCTGATCTATAAGTATAATTCTCACCAGAAGCATTTACTCTACCTATTTCATCATCATTTAAAATTATTCCAACTGAGCTATTAGACGGAACTACTTTTCCTGTAACCTCAATATAATTTTTATTTATATATTGATCATTGTTAATATTTTCAATGTTTATACTAGGTTCCTGTTGATTTGTTGTAGGTAAGATATTATTAGGTTGTTCTGTAGTTATTGTAGGAGGTTCTTGTATAACAGGTTTAGGTTTAAATTTAGTTCCAAAATGCACAGCAATAATCGTATTATTATCTTTTCCTTGATAATTTCCATAAGCAAATCCAAAACCTACTTCCTCAAAATCACCATTTAAAATATTTTCTCTATGAGAAGGGCTATTCATCCATGCTGACATAACACTATCTATACTAGTAAAACCTTCTGCTAAGTTTTCCCCTGCATGTTGATAGTTATATCCTGCTTCTTTAAAGTAGTTCCAAGGTTCAGTTCCTGGAGGACAATAATGTGACCAGCAATCACTTTCAAGCATCGCTTGAGCTTTATCTCCAGCTGATTTTGAAAGTGTTGTATTTAATGTTAAAGGGTTCAATCCTTGTTCAGCTCTTTCTTGATTGTGTGATAACAGTAGTTCTTCAAGTGTTATATCAGCTCCAACAGAACCAATACCTAAGTTTGGTATTAAAGTATTAAAAACTAAGATAACAATTACATAAATAACCATTGCATTTCTATGTAGAAGTGTTGGTGTGTAATTATTTTTACTTGTAGGTATAAAAAGATTTCTTATCACAAAATCATTAAATATAGTTTATAGTAAGCTAATTTGAGAATACTCGCAAATAGATTAACTCATTAGTATAATTGAGAAAATACTTATACACCATACATGAAAAAAATTTTTATTCTCTTATTATTATTTTCAATATCTTTTCTTTTTACTTTTTTCTTTTTAATGATTCTAAACAGAAAGAATATAGTAGTAACACAGATTTAGAAGAAAGTATTAATAATAACAATATCGAACAACCTATTATTGAAGAAGTAGATCCTGTCATAACTATTCATATAGGAGGCGACTCAATGCTTGCAGAACATGTAGGTCAATACATGATTGAATTAGGAATGAACCCATTTCAGTTTTTTATAGATAGATTTAATTCTGATGATTTAACTGTAATTAACTTGGAAACAAATATTTCAACTCCAGGTGTTGGAGTTCAAAGAAATAAATCCTATACATTTAATGCTCCTTTAGTTGCGTTTGAGAGAATGATTAGTGGAGGCGTTGATGTTGTGAGTCTAGCTAACAACCACACTATGGATTTTGGAGAAAGTGGAATGGTGGATATGCTTAGTTTATTAAAAAATAACAATATTAAATTTTTTGGAGCAGGAAATAACTTAGATGAAGCATTCGAACCTTTAATAACTGATGTGAAAGGAACAAAAATAGCATGGATTGGTTTAAATGATGTTGAAGGTTACTCACAAGATGCAGGAGCCAATAAATCAGGGAGCGCTACTTTTAATAAAGAAAAAACTTTAAATTCCTTAAAAAAGCAGAGGATAATGCTGATTTAACTATAGTTTATACTCATTGGGGTTTTGAACATAATCTTATTGAAGATCAATACCAAAAAAATTTTTCTTATTTTCTTATAGATAATGGAGCTGATCTAGTTGTTGGAGCACATCCTCACGTAAGACAGGGACATGAAATTTATAAAGATAAAAACATATATTACTCTTTAGGAAACTTTGTATTCACAGGAATGGGGTGGAATCCAGAAGCTATTTTAGGAACGCTTCTTGAAATTAAAATTGAAAATAAACAAATTTCAGAAGTTATTGAACATACGATAGAAATCAGCTATCACGGTGTTCCAAACTATTTAGGAGCTCCATATTAATGTCACATACGCCATGAGGGAGTCGAACCCCCAACCTACGGTTCCGAAGACCGTTGCTCTATCCAGTTGAGCTAATGGCGCACACTGTCTGTCTTTTCAAGGTTTTGAAGTCTTTACATTATATCAGTAAATAGGTGTATAATGAATAATTACTATATTAATACTCAATACATGAACAATTTTAAAGAGAAATTTAACGAATTTTGGTTACATTTAATTTTCCTTATATCATTAGCAGGTGTCTTAGGAAGCTTATATATGAGTGAGATTGAAAAATTTCAACCTTGCCCTTTTTGTTGGTGGCAAAGAATATGGCTATATCCTATTGTTCCAATTGCAGCAATCACCATTATGAATAAAGATAAATTTGCTAAATTCTACATATTTACACTTTCAGTAATTGGAACTCTTTTCTCAGCATATCAAAATCTTTTACAGCTTGGAGTATTCAAAGAAAGTGAAGCATGTACTGTTAATGGAACTTCATGTGCTACTCCTACAATTTTCATAGAATTAGGTTCTTTAAGTATTAGTCTTGAATTTATGTCTTTATGTGCATTTATTCTTATTGACGTTATAACTGCTGTAAAGATTTTAATAGATAGAAAAAATAGGATAACTAGTTTTTAATTTGTACATTAGTTACATATTTTGACATTCTGGTTTTCATTTCTTGAAGTTCACTGTCTGTGAAGCTATATTTATTATTCCCTTGAAATGATTTATATAAGGTTTTAACCGCCCTAAAATTTTGTATATAATAATTTCTTGCTCCTATTATCTTTTCACCTATTTCATCCATTAATTTATCTGTATGCCACAATTTACTTTTTAAAACAGTAGTTCTAAATTCATAATCTGAGCCTGAGTTCATTATAATTTGAATTGATTCTTGAACATTTTTTATTGCAGATTTTTTTGATTTGTAACCGCAACTATTATAAGTCTGATCGTTTCCTTTGACATCCATAACCCAATAATCAAAAAGGTTCATATCTATTATTTCTCTAACCCTCTTTGAATTTAATCCATAAGTATCTAATTTTACTTTAAAGCCAAGATCCTTAATTTTGTTTATAAAATCTGTAAGATCTTTATGAAGTGTAGGTTCACCTCCTGTTATAGATAAACCATCTAGAAGACCAATTCTAGTACTCATAAATTCAATAACTTCTTCCTCACTAAATCTATTTAGACTTTTCAGGTTTCCTGTTACAAGTTCAGGATTGTGACAAAACGGGCATCTCATCGTACATCCGAAGGTGTAGATGAGTGCCGAAAGCATTCCTGGATAATCTAATGTTGTAAATTTATCAAAACCTGCAATTATCATTTCTCAGCAATTAAAACTAACTGCTGATCAAAGCTCTCTGATGGTTCAGAATAAAGTAGCCTATCTGCCCATTCAGATTTCTTTCCTGTGTTCCATTGAGATACTGGTCTTAAATAACCAACTATTCTGGAATATACTTCGCATTTAATTCTATTTTTTCAGTAAGATTTAATCCTTGCAAAACTAGATCTTGATCATGTTTTGGACAATATTCAAATTCACCTGGAATATAGCCGTACTTGGGAGAAATACTAAATGTTGGTGTAATAGAAAAAAATGGCATTTTATATTTACTAGCAACTCTTTGTACTTGTTTTTTAGTACTCTCAATTGTATTTAATCTTTCACCTAAATAAATATGAAACACAGTTCCTCCTGTATATTTACACTGAAGTTCATCTTGTAGATCCATTGCATCGAAAACATCATCAGTAAATCCTACAGGTAATTGTGATGAATTTGAATAATATGGAGCAAGTCCTTTTTTAGTATCTCTATCTGAATATGATAAAGCATTAACAATATCTGGATAAAGTTCTTTATCCTTTTTAGCAAGTCTATAAGCTGTAGATTCAGCTGGAGTTGCTTCGAGGTTAAACAGTTGATCTGTTTCTTCTTGGTATGAAGCCAATTTATTTCTCATAAAATCTAAAACTTCTAAAGCAAACTGTACACCTTTTTCAGTTGTTAAATCATGTTTAATAAAATTTATTGATGTTTCATTCATCCCATTAATTCCAATTGTATTGAAATAATTTTTCCAATACTCTCCAAACCTATTTCGAATATCTTGTAAATAATATTTTGAGTAGGGATATAGACCTTTTTCCATGAAATCTTCAATGATTCCTCTCTTTATCATTAAACTTTCTTTTGCAAGATCCATGATTTCTCCAAGTCTTATATAAGACTCTTCCTTTGACTTAGATATATATCCAATTCTTGGAAGATTAATTGTTACAACTCCAATACTTCCTGTTAACGGGTTTGAACCGAAAAGCCCACCTCCTCTTTTTCTTAACTCTCTATTATCAAGCCTTAATCTACAGCACATAGATCTTGCATCATCAGGATTCATGTCTGAATTAACAAAATTAGAGAAGTAAGGAATACCATATTTGGCAGTCATTTCACAAATTGGATCAAGACCAGAATCATCCCAATTAAAATCATTTGTAATATTGTATGTAGGTATTGGAAATGTAAACACTCTTCCATCAGCATCTCCTTCCATCATAACTTCTGCATACGCTCTATTGAATAACTTCATTTCATCAACAAAATCCTTGTACTTTTCATTCATATGTTTACCTCCAATAATCACATGTTGCTCTGCAAGCTGACCTGATGGAATAATATCCATAGTAATATTGCTGAAAGGTGTTTGTCCTCCAACTCTAGTTGGAATATTCATATTAAATATAAACTCTTGAAGTGCTTGCTTTACCTCTTCGTAAGAGAGTTTGTCATATCTTATGAAAGGGGCTAAATAAGTATCTAAACTTGAAAATGCTTGAGCTCCTGCTGCCTCATGTTGAAGTGTATAAATAAAATTTACTGCCTGACCTAAAGCAGTTCTTAAATGTTTTGCTGGCTTACTTGAAACTTTTCCTGTTACTCCAGTAAATCCTTTTAGTAACAAATCTTCTAAACTCCAACCTAAACAATAAACACAAAGAGATCCTAAATCATGAATGTGAAAATCTGCATTCTTATGTGCTTCTGAAATTTCTTTAGGGTATATAGTATTTAACCAGTAGTTTGCTTGAATAGAGGAGGCTAGAAAGTTATTAAGTCCTTGATATGAATAATTCATGTTGCTGTTTTCGTTAACTCTCCAATCATTATTCTCAAGGTAATCATCAACAAGTTTGGGAACATGAATATATGAGAAATCAATTTCATTCAATTTTTTTTGACATTACAAAAATTGTGTTAAAACTAAAATAAAAATACAACATATTGTGTAGTACCTCCAAAGCAACACACAAGATATTGTGTTGTCAAACTCTGAATTAATACAATTTATGGTGAAACCATTATAAAAACTAAATATTAAAGCTCAAAAAAAGCCTCCGAAGAGGCTTTCTTTAATTTGTAACAAAACTTATAGCGCAAGTTGTCTTTCAATTGCTGCTGCGAAAGCATCATATGGTTGAGCTCCAACAATGATTTCACCATCAACATTTCCATCTCCATCAAATACTCCTACTAAGAATGAAGGAGTACCTGTAATTCCGATTGAAGTTCCTGCATCTAAGTCAGCGTAAACTTCATCTAAGTATTTCTCAGATTCTGCACATGCGAGGAATGCATCTCTATCTAGACCAATAGATTCAGCATATCCTGCTAAAGTTTCATTATCATTTGCTTGTTGATTAGCATATTTTAATTTTACGAATGCAAAGAAATCTTCGTCACTTCCTCCAAGATCTCTTTTAATACATTCTGCAGCTGAGGCAACTTTAGCTGTTGTTTCCCCTCCAACTCCAGGAAAGTCTCTATAAACATACATCATATCTCCAGTATCTACATAGTTTTGAACTATTTGATCAAAAGTTCCATCTGTATGAAATCTTCCGCAGAATCCGCAGTTATAATCACTAAATTCTATTAATGCTACCTTTGAATCGCTATCCCCTAATCTAGCATCATCATCTATTGAAGCAACACCAGTTGTAGGATCTCCTGCAACAGGATCACCTGCTGGAGGAACTGTTGTACCAGTACCTGTTCCAGAACCTGAACCTAATATACCTCCTGAATCTTTAATACTTCCTGAAAGCATGTTCATTCCAACAATAAAACTAATTGAAATAAAGATTGCTGAAATTACAAGTGCTATTGGAGTAAGAAATGGTTGTATATCTATAGTTACAACATCATCTGTACTCGTAGCAACTTTCTTTGTTTTTGTTTCGTCAGTCACGATAATAAGATAATAAATAAAACTACTACCAGTGTAGTAAAAAGATTTTTGAGTGTCAATTAAATTCTGGAAACTCTACTGTAGTTAGGTACAGGAGTGTACAGAATTTCCCTACACTGCCCTGGCAGTTTGGTAATGTTATCACTTCTCTCTAAAAGCAAGCAAGAAGATTCGTCATGACAAACTGAAATTGAATTTGCCTCTGAAATATTTAGAAAAGCAGATATGAATAAGAATAAAAAAGTTAGGCCTATAACATATATAAAAGATAAATAATTTTTCTTTTTAGGATTAATCAAATTTATTTCATCACCATAATAACTTAATAAGCTATTTTCAAGAGGATTAATCTTTTTTATCAATTCTATGTTTATACTTGCTACAGACTCTCTCATTAAAATAAAGGTAGAGATAAAACTTTTGTTATTTGGAAATGGAATGAATATCTTTACAAATGTTTTAATTAATATTTTCTTTAATGGATCATGTGAATTTTTATGAATTAATTCATGTGTAATTACTGAGTCTATTTCTTTTTTACTTAATTTTTTGAGAAGATTACTAGAGATATAAATCTGTGGTCTTAAAAATCCAGCTGTAAATGCAAAAGACTTATTACTATAAACAATATAAAAATCTTTATACTTTTCTTTATTTAAATTTGCAAGATACAATTCTGTCTTTAATATTGAGCTAATCAAATAAAATATTCCACTTATAATTCTAAAGATTAAAAATGAAAGAAAAACTACTGAGAGAATATATAAGTAAAATTTTGAATTTCCAGTTAAACCAACAAAGCTTAGGTTATTACTAATCAGTAGTATCTCAGTAATACAACTTTCGAGTACTTCACTAAATAATGAAAAAATAAAAACTAAATAAACAATAATTGAGATCGCAATTAATAGAATTGTTAAGTTTTGGAATAATAATTTACTTTTTATCATTGAGATATTCTTTCAATTTTTCTAAATCTTCTGGATCAAGTGTTTCCAAGACATCTACAAATTGAGATACCGCTAGATCACCATAAGACTCTAAAATGTTTTTAAAAATCCCCCTTAGTTTAGGTTTTATAAAAGTTTCTTTTTCTTTAGAAGCCGAGTAATAATAAGCCTTACCATTTTTCTTTCTTTTTAGAATGCCTTTTTGATGTAATCGTGACATTACTGTCATTATTGTAGTGTATGCATAATCTCCACCTATAGCTTTTTTAACTTCTGAAGGTTTCAGAGCTTGGTCACAAAACCAGATTACATTCATAATTTTTTCTTCAAGATCTCCTAACATATTCTTCATAAACACATTATTTCAGATCTATAACTATTTGTGTAGTAGTTTTTTATTATCTATATAAAATTTTTATTCTAAGTTATATTGTATTAATAAAATCATGTTAATGAAGGCTAAGTATTTAATGTTTCCTATAACAATTTTTTTAATACTATCATTAGCCTCTGCATCTGCAATTTTTTATTCAAGAGCTTCTTTTGTTAATTATAGAAATGAATATAATAATAATTATTCATCTATAAAATCATTAGATTTCAATTCCCAGTATAAATATGTAATTAATTACCAAGAATACAAAGCATTTTCACTTGTTGAATATAAATCACTTCTAAACAATGAAAGTATTACATTAGATTCAGGTAAAGGAAGTATCGGAACTAATGAGCTTAAAAATAATATAAATAATAAATATGAATTGTTAGTTTATAAAATCACTCTCCCTCTTGTAAACATGTCAGAGCTTGAAGAAGAGCTAAGAAATTACTTAGGAAATGATTTTTTAGAGAATTATGGAATTTATATAAATGATTTAAAAAGAGAACAAACTCTTCTTATGAACGCAGGGGTAGAATGTCCACCTGCGAGTATCTCTAAGCTCCCATCTGTTATTTTAACTCTTAAAGATATACAAGAAGGAAAAATAAATTTTGATACAACACTAAAAGTTCAAAATAAACTTAAGCATAGCGTTACAGATACAATTGGACAACATCCAGAAGGCACAGAACTTCCTTTTAAACTTTTTATTGATATGGCTATTTTAGAAAGCAACAATTCTGCTCACTATCATTTACATGATTATCTAGGAGGAGCAGGAGTTGTTAATAACAGAACACAACAAGAACTAAAAGCTGGGACATTTTTCCTTGATCCCCATATTGCTACAGCTGAGAGTGTAGGAAAGGTTTTATTAGGAATTTATGAAAATACAATCCTTGATAAAGAGCATAGCGATTATTTAATTAATTTAATGAAAACAACAGCTCCAGGATTAAGAGATGGAATACCGGGGGGCGTACCTAGTGGAATTGAAGTTGCTAATAAAGTTGGATTTCTTTTTGGAGGAAAAGAAGGAGATACATATGCTGATTCAGCAATTGTGTATGGAGAAAAAACAGATTATATTCTTGTTGTATTAAATAACAGAGCTGAACCTTTTCCTTTAGGCTATATAAAGATAAGGGATCTATCTGAAATTGTTTATAATAAACTTAATTCTCAATAACAACTGATTGAGGAAGCTCAATTGTAAATTTCATTCCACCTTCAGGGTTTCTTTCTGCTAAGATTTTACCGTTTAACAGGTCTACACATTTCTTTACTATATAAAGTCCTCGACCAGATCCTTTAAACCCTTTCGAAGTACTTGCTCTAAATTCCCTTTCAAAAATTCTGTCTAATTCGTCCTCTGGAATTCCAACACCATTGTCACTAACTGTAATTACAATACTGTTATCCTCTTTTCTACTTGAAGTAATAGAAACTGTGCCTGTATTTTCAGAATTTTTAGAGCTATATTTTAGGGCATTAGAAATAATATTCTGGAAAATATGCTTAAATAGGCTTTCATCTGTTTGTATTGATAAAATTTCTCCTAAATTTAAACTTATACTAACATTGTGATAATGATCTTTATTAACCTCAGTAAGATCACTCAGCATATCATTAAATCCCTTTACTTCTGTTATTTCGGGTATATAAGTATCTGTTTCTAATCCTACAAAGAACCTGGCCTCATTAATAATTTGAGAAATTACATGTTGTAACTTACCTATTCTAGATAAAATTTTATCAATATCTTCATTTTTACCAGCTTCAATATACTTTCTTAATAAATATGTAGAAGTAGAGATTGTTGCTAATGGATTTCCAATTTCATGAGCTAAATCGTCAAAAATTTGAATCAACATTTGTTGAACAGCTGCTTCGTTTTCTCTCATTTTTTGGAAATAAAGTTGAAAGGTTAGAGCCTGACTTCCTACATTTCTATACATTTCTATTGCAGCTCTTGCATTTTGATTTAATGCATAAGGATAGTTAAAACCTAGTCTTACAACTACTGCAACTTCATCTCCTTCAATTAATGGAAGATAGACGAAAGAGTTCTCTAACTCAGAATCAGTAATATTAGGTAGATATTCAGGTGTACGATTAGTTATAGACTTAATTAAGTTTTCTTCTTTCTTATCATCAGTCAGAGCTGTTGGATATATTATTTCGATAGAAAAAGGTTTAAATGCATTAATTAATGTCTCGCGTATTTCTTCTAATATAACTCCTCTGTAATCATCCAATAAGAACTCAGGATTTGTATTCCTTCTTAACATCTTTGTTGATTGACCTAATACTTTCATATATTCTCCAAGTACAGTTTCTTCAGTCCGTTCTAAATAAATGGCGAATCTTGTTGGAAAATTTTCTCTATGATTTGGTACCTTACATACGTGACCTTTCATTGAAACCCATTCAGGTGATTGTATTTCGGACCCTGGTCTTAAAATTCTGAAATTCACTTTTCTTGGAGAAAGAGTTTTAATAGTATCATTCTCATCTCCTAACATGTTTGCTATAACTTTATTCATTGAAGCCAAATCAACAGGATTAATATTAGCTAGTAATACATCATTCATCTGTCCTATTCGACTAGACAAAAAAGGAGATGAAGCCTCGATATTTAGAGAGTTATCTTTTACACAAACTACAATTAAAGGATGACCATGATATTGGATACGAACTAAAGCAGGCAAAGCTTGTTCAACTTCATTAATTATAGCCATTTGTCTTAGAAGATTCAGTTTTACATCATCAGGTCGGGTTATTATAGTATCGGCGTCATTGAAACTACCTGTGTTAGTTGCATCTACTGTTTCTTCTGTATTCTCACCCATATAAAACTTAAAATGACGCTGTATTATAGCATCGAAAATTTCCTATAATTGAATAGTGACCTCTAAAGATAGATAATTACCAGATAAGGACAAATGAATTTTATCAAAA
>CAZWRA010000030.1:0-14176 GCA_964635995.1 uncultured Candidatus Saccharibacteria bacterium | reverse complement strand
TTTGATAAAATTCATTTGTCCTTATCTGGTAATTATCTACATTTAGAGGTCACTATTTATACAAATATTAGAAACCGATCCTGCTGATTGGTGGAAAACTTTATATACTGAAAAGCGGAGATAATTATGAGTGATAAATCATTTGTAGAACTAAAATTTAATCAAGAAACAATAGATTTATTCGATAAGTTCCTAAAGAATATAATTCCAGAGGAAATGCTTTGCTCTTCTCCTATAGCTGAACATATTAGAGGTAATATGTCTAAAACACTTCATTGCACTATATTCTTTGGATTAAGTGAAAATGATAACGATAATAAAGAACTTAAAGAAATTCTAAAGCAGAATGCTATTAATCAGATTGAATTAGGAGAATTATCCTATATCAATGGATACGAAAATCTTTATAAGGTTCTTGTTGTAGAAGTATTAGGCAAAGATGGAAAACTTAATGAGCTATATAATAGTATTGAAGATTTTGCATTAAAGGAAGATTCTGATTTTAAGGTTAGAGAATTTAAACCGCACCTGACTTTAGCTTATGTGCAAAGTGGCTACGAATTACCTAAAGATTTACCAAACCTACCAAAACAAATCGGTGTATCTGAAAGTAAGATCTCTTTACTTTCTGAATTTAATAAAAGTGTTAATTCATAAAATATGAAAACTAAAATAATTTTAGCAACAACTAACAATTCAAAAATTAAGCCATTTATGTACGCATGGGGTAAAAGTAGGCTTTCAGATAAGTATAAAATTTAACTTTCAAAGATATTGAGAAACCTGATTTTGAAGTTGATGAAGATACAAATTCATTTGAAAAAGACGCTCTTAAAAAGGCAATAGAATATTCCAAATATTTAAATCTACCAACAATATCATTAGACAGAGGTATTGAAATTCCTAGCCTTAATAATTGGCAGGAACAAAATCGAAAGACGTATTTCTAGGGTTTTCAGAAGAAACAAAGAAATTTATTAAAAAAATAGATCTGATAAAGATAACCAAATTGAAATAGCTCAATATGTTCTAAATAAAATCAGAGATCAGAGAAAGATTGTGAATTCAGTTTATGGAATTGCCATTTCTCTACCTAGTGGAGAAAGTATTTCAGATTTAGTAATTTATCCTGGCAAAGCAAGTGAAGAGCTTGTAGTAACTGATGTCGGATGGAATTATGACTGGTTTTATATACCAAGTAAAATGAGTTCTACTTTGTCATCTTTAACAGAAGAAGAGTATATTGAATTCACCGGAACGCATTTACGGACAATAACTGATAAAATCATTAAGTTCATTGACTTATCTTGCGTGTAGATATTAGTTATTTAAAAAATATGGAGAGGAAAAAAGGTGTAATTGCTATTGTTACAAAAGACGGCAAAATTCTAATGGGGAAAAAGAAGCATAAACCGGGACACTTCTTAAGTGATAAGTGGCACTTTCCAGGTGGCAAAGCTGAAGAGGGTGAGTCTTTTGAAGATGCTTTAATAAGAGAAATGAAAGAAGAACTTAATGTTGTACTCAACATAGAGAGTACGATTTTAGAATATGAATATCATTTCGGAGAGCATGTTGGAGATAGCACAGTATTTCACTGTACATCTACGGATGAATTAGTAGCAGGTGATGATTTAGTTGAGATAGGATTTTTTGATTATGATGAAATATTAAATTTACACGATAAAGATACTTTCAACAGATTGCCAATTAAAGTTAAACAATTTATTTACAAATTTTTTCACAAAAATACTGAAGAAATTGAGTATAAAGGCAATGATTTTTATTGTGATATGGTTTTATCAGGAAGAATTGATATCGATATTGTCGAAGAAACATCCAGTGTCCTAGCTTTTAAGCATACAAAGCCATATTGGCTAGTTCATATTGTAGTTATTCCTAAAAAACATATCTCCTCTTTAATAACATTAGAAAAAACTCAGAATGATTTACTGATTGAATTGATGCATATTGTTAAAAAGATTGCTAAAAATCTAGTTGATGAAAAAGGAGAAGCAAGAGTTTTGACAAATTTAGGAAATTATCAGGATTCAAAACATTTGCACTTTCATGTCAGCAGTGGCAAGGCTTTAAAATAGAAAGAAAGTTTTTGATATTTTAGCAATTGAAGCATTATTTAAAAATCGTTAGAAACCATATATGAAAACAATAGTAATTAGTGGCTCAATTAAAAAGGCTGGTGAAGAAATTGAAAAATTTGCAAAAGAACTTGAAAAGCTAGGTTACAACGTCATTTATCCGAAAATGGACTTGAAACCCGAAGAATGGGATAACTTATCCGAAGTAATGTTGAAAAATATTAATAAAGGAAGAACATTAGGATATTTTGCATATATCGAAAAAGCAGATCTAGTATTTATCTATAATAAAGATGGGTATTCTGGAAACAGTACAACAATGGAATTAACATATGCGTATGCAATGAAGAAACCAATATATGCTTTTGCAAAGGATGAAGAGATAACTAAAGACATTTTATTTGATGGTTATGCTTCTACTCCAAAAGAATTAATAAAATATATAGATTAAAGAAGTGGGATTTGTTAAAATTACTTAGCAGTAAAATTTCCGGTAATTTCGATAGAATCCTATGTGTATTTCGTCTAAAATATAGATAGAAAAGGATTTTATGTCGAAAATTAAACAACTAACTTCAAAACTTCAATTTCTTAGGCAAAGAAAATATATTTTTCTCTTTGTTACTTTTTTCATTCTACTTTCAATATTTATATTTGCACTTCTAATGTATTTTGAACCTATATCTAAAGTTGATATTGATGTTAAGAATAGTACATTCAAAGTTTCTAAATTTCCGTTGTATGATTCTTCTTTAGTTTTAAAACAAGATGAAAATGAAGTATTTAATAACTCTCTTACCAGGGGAATTTCGCAAGATATTTCATTTGAAAAGAAAGATGGTAAATATACTTATGAATTAAAAATAGGTAGAAAAACTATTAAAGGAGAATTTGCCATTGATACAATCGCTCCTGAAATTACTATTAATTACGCTGAATATGTAAATACCGAAGAGACAGAAGTTTCTTTTGAATTTAACTAATATGTTTCATCAATTATTCTTACAGATAAAGATAATGCAGAAATAACTGTCAACGATAACAAATCCATACTTAAATTATCTTCTGGTGATAATACATTTAGTGTTAAAGTTAAGGATCATTTCAATAATGAATCTAGTAAAGAATTTAAAATAATTCTTGATACAGAAAAACTAGCCATTGAAGTATTAAACCCTACAGGTGATGAGACATTTGATGGATCAGTTGAGGCTAAGATTAAGGTAACCGATTCTAGTCCAATTGCTAAAGTTACAATCAATGACCAAGAATCATCTGTTAAAGAAGATGGCACTTATGCAGTAACTATCAACCTTCAAGAAGGCAATAATGATATTAATATTACTGTAACAGATAAAGCCGGTAATCCAGAAACAGCTAAAAAATCTATTAATAAAAAGACTCAACCAGTTCAATCATATAATGGAGGTGGTAGCTATGATGGTGGAAGTAATGGCGGAGGTTCGGGATGTTCAACTGCATTATCAGGATCAAATATTCATTGTTGGAACAATGTTAATAGAGCTAATGCAGGACAAGGGGCAATTGGTTGGAATGATAGTTCTGCGACCATGGCGTATTGGTATGCTTATTGTTTACATACAACTGGATTTTCAGGTGGCAATCCACATCAACCTACACAAGCAGTTAAAGATTGTTTAACTAATAACGGACAACCTACCGATAGAGGAAGTTATGGTGCAGAAGTTATTGCATCTGGACAAGGAAGTGCTGATGGATATGCTAATGCTTGGAAGAACAGTCCTGCTCATGCAGCTTATGTTCTTAGTCCTTATGCAAGTAATTTTGGAGTAGCGGTTTACGGAAACTGGGCGGTAGGTTATATTCAATAAGAAATTATGCAGAACCAAAACATTGAAACAAAAGCTAAAATTCACGACCTTGAATCACTCAAAAATATATTGAGTAATAATAACGCTGTCTTCATTAAAATAAGTGACCAAGTAGATCACTATTTTAACTGTACAACAGGTAGATTGAAGCTAAGGATTTCTGATAATAAAAGAGGTGCTTTAATCTACTATGAAAGAGAAAATACCTTAGATTCTAAAGATTCCTATTTTAAAACTTTAGATGTGAGCGATTATGAATCTTTAAAAGACATGCTTACTAAATCTTTAGGTATAAAAGCTGTTGTTACTAAAAAAAGAAAGAAGTATAAATTCCAAAATACCTTCATACATATAGATGAAGTAAAAGATTTGGGATTATTTGTTGAACTTGAAAGTGTAGTTTCAGATTTGGATGATTATGATAAAATCTTAGAAGAACATAAAATTGTTCAGAAGTTAATAAAAATTAATTCTAATGATTTTATTTCTGAATCATACAGTGACCTATTAATAAATAACTTAGCTAAGATTTAGATTAAATGATGAAAGACTCAAATCAAGCCCAATACTCTGAAACCATTGCAGGAAGGACTTAATCTCATCACAAATGCGGTTCGTCTTTTCGTACCGTAGGGTCATTTATTCTGGTAAGATTTAAGAAATTTAAGCATTCACTGATAACTCAAAGTACTTCTTCTCACACTCATCTGAACAAAATGCAACGCCGCTTGGGTGTTTGCATTTCTCACAACAAAGAATATGTCTATGTCCTTTACAATAAATATATGCGCAATCAATATAATTATCTGAAACCTCGCCACATTTATCACAATGCCCTACAACCTCATGCTTTTCATCATCAACCTTAAATCCCATTTTAGTTCTTCCATCGAATACATAAAGTTTTCCTTTAAAATGTTCATTAGGATATTTTTCCATATATGTAACTATGCCACCAAATAACTGTCTAACATTTGTAAATCCCATTTTTAAAAGATAACCTGAAGCCTTTTCGCACCTAATTCCTCCCGTACAAACTGTAATTACTTGTTTATGTTTAAAATCTTCTAAATACTCAACTAGATCAGGTAATTCTCTAAAATTCTTCATAGGAGGAAGAATTGAATTCTCGAAAAATCCGATCTTATGTTCATAATCGTTTCTCATATCGATAATATAGAACTCTTCATTAGAATTTAATAATTCATGAAGTTCTTCTGCAGTAATGTATGGTGCTGTAGCAGCACTACCATCTTCTAGTGTATTTAGAGGCCCTACATCTGAACTTTTATCTTCATGTAAAGAAACAATCTCATCTCTGACCTTTATATTAATTCTTGGAAATGCGTCTCCAGTTTTCGTTCCTTCACTTTTTTTCCAGTGGATGTCGTTAAATCTTGGATCTTTACTCACTTCCTCAATGTATTTTTCGGTATTTTCAACTAGTCCTTCTAAAGTTCCGTTTATTCCTTCCTTCGCAATAATTGTTCTACATTTTAAGTTCAATTTTTCACAAAGCTCACGCTGCTGTTTTAAAACAGCCTCAGTGTCCTCAATTGGGACATACTTGTAGAATAAAAGAATCTGATAGTCCATAACGTTTAGAATTATACAATATCTACCTATAATATTCGATGTAAATTTGTAGTGTTTTTTGACTAAGTTCTTTATAATGTGCTCATGAACCTATCACTAAATAGAAAAGAATCACTTGAAAACAGAATATTTTTCTACCTTTTATTCTTTGGAGTTTTAGTTCTCTCATTGACAGTTCTAAAACCATTGTTATCTTTAGTTATTCTTGCTTTATTAATATCAACCTTATTCCAGCCAGTATACGAATGGTTAATGAGGAAATTGAAAGGAAAAAAGTCTTTTGCAGTTCCTTTAACTTTAATCTCAGTATTTCTTTCATTGATTATTCCTTTTACGGTAATTGTAATTATCTCAATCGGACAAATTAATATATTTATTAGCGATCTTTCTGAATTCGCTGGAAATAGTGAAGAGATTCAAGACATTTTAAATTCAGGGGATGGCTATGATTCAACTTTAGATACAGAACTTGTGGAGACGAGTGTACAAGAACTTATTACAAATGTAAATGGTTTAATTGATCAGTTTCCATTCATTGATGATGAAGAGACAATAGTTATAGACGATGTCCGTACTTTTATTGGAGATGTTGCTAGTTCAGTTGCAGTTTGGGTTGGAGATACTGCTTTAAATGTTATTAAAAATACACCTGTATTTATTACAAATTTAATAGTATTCATTATTATACTTTCAACTTTTATTCCATCTCAAGAAAGACTTAAGGATTATTTCTTAAAGATCAGCCCTCTTGATAATAGGATCGATAAACTTTACTTAGAGAAAACAGAGGCAATGGCTAACGATATGGTAAAAGGAACTTTTGTTGTAGCTATTGTACAGGGAATTATTTGGGGTATCCTTTATTGGATCTCAGGAGTTCCTTATGTAATGTTCTGGGTTTTAATAAGTGTCTTCTTATCATTAATTCCAAATGGAGGATCAATTATTAACTGGCCTTTAGTAATAGCATTATTCATTTCTGGAAACTTTGCTGGAGCTATTGTTCTATTACTTGGTAACTTACTAATTATTGGGACATCAGAAAATATTCTGAGACCAATGTTAGTTTCAGAAAAAGCATATATTCATCCTGCTCTAACTCTGTTAGGTATTGTCGGAGGAATTCAAGTTTTTGGATTCTTAGGATTCATTTATGGACCAGTAATCATGATTCTATTGGCCACAACAATAGATATCTATGTGAATCATTACAAAAATCCATAAATTTTTCACACAAACTTCATAATAATTTCCTATAATAAAACCATGGAAGAAAAGAAAACAAAACGAAATTTTCCTTGTCTGTCAGTAATAATATTATTAATATTTGTTTTAGTTTCAGGATTTAATGTTCTATCTCTCTATAACTTTAATGAGAGAATTGAAGATATTGAAGATAATATTTCTCAAGAAGATCAGGTTAATCCTACAAATTTTGTTAATAAAGGGGGTAATTCAGATGATATTAATATTGAAGCAATCTTTACTGAAGCTAACCCATCTGTAGTTGGAATTGGAATACTTTCAAGAGGACAAAGTGCTAGTAATGTAATTGGAACAGGTTTTGTTATTTCTGAAGATGGATTAATTGCAACTAACCAGCATGTAGTCTCCGAATCTGATGCTTCATATTATGTAAAATTTCCGAATGAAGATGAAATTTACGAGGCTAAAAATATTTATAGAGATGCTGTTAACGATATAGCGATTGTAAAAATTTCTAAGGAAGGTTTAAGAGCATTAACTTTAGGAGATTCAAATGATGTTACTCCAGGAGAAGCAGTAGTAGCTATAGGTAATCCTCTTGGAGAGTTAAATAGTACTGTGACTTCTGGAATTGTAAGTGCAGTTAATCGAACTGTTGAATTAAATAGCGGAAGCTTTCTTAGAACTGCGATTTCCAGATTTGAGGACACAATACAAACTGACGCAGCTATTAATCCAGGAAACTCTGGTGGACCATTATTAAATAATAGAGGAGAAGTTATCGGAATTAATTTTGCAACAATTATTGACGCAAATAACCTATCTTTCGCAATTCCATCTGAATACCTAAGCGCAAGACTCTCAGAACTTCAGGAAAACGGAGATTTTAGAATTTCTTATGTAGGAATAGGTTACGAGATGAATGCATATAGATTAAATGATGAGGTTGTAATCGGAGCTGAAGTAATAACTGTTGATCCTGAAGGTTCAGCTGTTGGAATTTTAGAACCTGGAGATATTATTACTGAGTTTAAAGGAATTAGTTTAGATGAAGATAGCTTGTTTAGATTAATACAAACAACTGATATTGGAGAAATAGTTGAAATAGGCTTCTATAGATTAGAAGATTTTAGGACTGCAAATATTGAGATTATAGAAAGATAGCGAGTACATTTCTGTACCCGCTATTTAAATTATATTACTTCGTTCTTTAGTTTTTTTCCTGGCTCATTTCTAGAAGCACTTCTTTCTACTTCGTGAGCTTGAATCATTGCCTTTCTCATTTGTTCTTCAATATCTTGCATTCCTCCAGGTGAATGTGGAATTAATATTGTATTTGAGTACTGACCAATATCTTTTAATGTGTCGAAATATTGAGTCATTAAAACAAGGTTCATAACATCATGAGCAGTTGTACCTTGTACACCCTCCTGAAAGTCCTCAACAGACTCTTTAAGACCTTTAACAATTGCTAATCTTTGATCTGCAATTCCTTTTCCTTGAAGAGCTTTGGATTCTGCATCAGCTTCAGCCTCCTTAACTTTCATGATCTTATTTGCTTCAGCTTTTTCTCTAGCAGCAACTTTCATTCGTTCAGCAGCATTAATCTCATTCATAGCTACTTTAACTTTTGCATCAGGATCAATATCAGTAACAAGAGAATTTAATATAACAAAACCAAATTGTGTCATTGTCTCATTTAATTCTTCTTTAATAGCTCCAGCAATTTCTTCTTTCTCTTCGAAAAGTCTATCAATGTTAATTCTAGGTACTCTTGCTCTTATTACATCAAAAACATATGAATTTATTTGAAGGGCTGCATCATCAAGTTTATAGAATGCATCATAAACATTTCCAGAGTCAACGTAATATTGAACAGAAACGGTAATATGTACAAAAACATTATCCTGTGTTTTTGTTTCAGCCTTTACATCTAATTGTTGAACTCTAAGTGAAAGTCTACCTGCAATCCGCTCAACTAAAGGAATTTTAAAATTTAATCCTGGCCTTGCAACTCTAGAGAATCTTCCGAATGTCTAAATAATTGCAACTTTCTGTTGCTCAACAATAAAGAATGTAGAGAAGAATAGAATAACAAAAAGAATTTAAACAAATACAAGAAAATAAGTAAATGCCATAATTTAGTCTTAAAAGCTAATATCCAATTCTATCAAGGAGATTCAAAGGGGTCAAGATTTCTTGTTTAAAACTGCCATGTCATATTCAGCAAGAAACTTCATTTGCTCATTGGTAGGAATTCTGCTGAAGATGAATCCATCTGGTTTCATTGGAGTTACTAACTTTAATGCTAAATCATTTTCATCACTAAATCTTATAAGACAATCTAGATTAGATTTTCTACACATTCTTACTACTTCACTAACAAGTTTGGCTAAAATTTTATGATCTACTTCTCTAGGTTTTGATCTATAAACAGAAATTCTAAGTAGAGTGTCATAGTTTATTATGACTCCATCTATTATTCCTTTATTAATATCTAAGATATCGTATGCAAATGAAGGAAGTGCAACTTCTGCGTATAGTTTTCCATTTTTAGAATTTCTAAATCCTATTGATTTTAGAATTTTAATTATATCTTCTAGATTATCTGAACTCCGAATATGCGGAATACAGTAATGAATATTAGGAACATTAAACGACTCCTTAACTTCTGAAATAGCTAAATATTCAGAACTTAAACTTTCTGGAAATTGAATAAATCTCTCATCTCCATAAAATTCGGAATATTTTTTATCAGTGTTAATACTTTTAAAATCAGAAATACCAGGATTAGAAAATTGATAAATAAATGCTCCTTGATCTGTATTAGTAGCTGCAGCAGCAATGTCATTAGCCATAGCATCAATCCAATTCTTAATTCTTTTCTCTGTTCTAAATATTTCTTCAGGTAAAACTTTTTTACTTAGTAGAATTTCTGTTGAGTCAAAGTAAGTCCCATTAAATAATGAGAGTAAATGTATGTTTTTTGCATTCACATTTGAAATATCTAACATAACATCACCAGTAAGCTTATATTTTTCAGACCATTTTGGCCAGCTTACTTCTCGATTATTTTTAACTTCGGTTTCTTCAATATTTATTTCTTTTTCTTTTCGATTCTCAGAAATATAAACATTATCTTTTTGAATTAATAAGTTTATTTCTTGTTCAATTTTCTCCAAAGTTTCAGGGAAATCATCTTTATCGATAGACTGATCGCTAACTTCTTTAACTTCAAATTTTTTCAAGTATTCTTTCTCAATATCTAAATTCTTTTCGGTGGGTTTTCTTAAAACTTCTACATCAGTTATGAATAATTCCCCCATCTCCATACCCCAAGTTACTTCTAAGGGTTCTAGAAAGAAATTCTCTAATTGTTTGGATTTTTCTACTAAATATAAAATAATATCATCATTAATTTTTTGCTTTCTTCTCCACTCGTTTGAAATTTCTACAGGTACTGTTTTTATATCTGAGTTATCTTTAGAACCTGTTCTAATAATCATATAGTCTTGAGGCACAATATTTTTTTCAATAATAGTCATTGAATCTAGATCAACCTTGTATTCATCTTGAAACGACTGAATATCAAGAGAGTCATTCAGAATTCCGTAATTAGCATTTACTTGAATTGTATTTGTTTCGTGAGTTATTGGAGGAATAGAGTATACTTTTCCTGAAAGTTCAAACTTTCTCATTTGTCTAACTAAAATCGCAACTGTTATTGGTCCTCTATAATAGCTATTAGTTCGTACTTCAATAGCTTCAGTTGAGAAAAGGCTTGCCCAGATTAACCTAATATTGTGAATAAATTCATCTAGTGATGAAATATCATAGAAACTTATGTTTCTCGATTTTTCAGGTATAAATTTTTCTTCAATAACTTGAGAAACTTCTAACTGTACATATGCCTTATTACCTTTTCCAGCCATTGATCTAAAAATCTCTTCAAGACTTGTGAAAATTGCTTTAGGTATTTCATAAGTCATAATCATATTTACAATCTGTCCTGATGCTTCTCTAGCTGATTTTCTTATGAAAGGCTCTACACTAGAAAGTAAATTTAAAATTATTTCTGTTGTATTTGTTGAAATTAAAAAATCATCAAAAGAAATTGTAGTAATGACGTAAGCCTCAGGTACACTTATTCCTTTTACATTATAAAGACGTGAGAATTGAAATGACTCATTACCTATAATGGGAATGTCAGCTGAAGTTACCGTGAATAAATCGTCTACGTATGAATTATTTTTTCGAGTCATAGCTTTATGAAATTCAACTAATTCAGAAATGATCTATTATGTCACTCTAAGGCTCTCGCAGGGTGATAGTGATAAATTAAACAAACTTCACGATAACTGTTCGAGAACCTCACCATGTAAGTTTATCAACTGATAAACATCCTCTGCTTTAGACATTATGATTGGAAAGTACACCACTGTCAATTAAAGTGATAGTATTTAGTAAGATAAGTTATTATTAGGATCTGTATGAGAAATACAAAAGAAAATTTAAACGAATTAGGAAAAATAATTGGAAATGAAGCTAAAAGAAATGCTTTTAAGTATTTTTATACCAAAATTATTGAATTAGAGAACGCATTTTTAAAAATATCATGGGTTATCTTTGTAATAGGTTTTTTCTGTTCTCCCAAATAAGTATTGTAGTTTTGTTCTTTTATAAACTTTTAACTGCTGGAGATACTCCTATTACCTATAAAGCAGTATTTTTAGGAATATTAATATCTATCCTAATCGGGTTATTGTTCGGTTTAATCTGGAAAATGATTCAATATAGGATAATGAAGGAGAAGTTTGAGGAAGTGTTTAAGTTTGATGAGTTCGCTGAGGAATAATCAATACGACTGCCGATAAGATTTTACAACTTTATGACTTCTTCTGCAAAATTAAGGAAATTGCCCAAAGCCTTTTAGAGCCTAGCAAATCACAGTTGGCATTTTAATTATAGATTGTGACTGTAAATATCTTACTAATAAGGCTATCACTTTGTTGACTGAAATACTGTTTTGTATAATCTACATATTTTATATTTTATATATAACATATGCAGGAGCAATTAAAAACTAATCTCAAAGCGGCTAGAAAGAAGCAAGCTTATTCCCAAGAAACAGTAGCTAGAATGTCAGGTATATCTACTCGAACTTATGGGCTTATTGAAGCTGGTAGATCTAATCCTCAATTTTTAACAATGTTTCGTATTTGTAAGAGTTTAGATATGAGTATGGATGATATTGTTAAAGATAACCATCATAATAGAAGCCTCGTTGATTTTCTAGGTATGAGATATAGGCAGAACCCTAATTATAAAATATATGCTACAGAGAATAATGTGCGGAAAATTAGAAAGAATTTAAGACTTACTCAAAGAACAGTTGCAGAAATGTCTCAAATGTCTTGCAAAGCATTTGAATCAATAGATCGAGGTTATCATTTAGCTGAATTAACTAATGCATTAAAGATTGCAAAAGCTTTACGATCTTCGGTAGATAGGCTATTTATATTAAAAGAAGTTCCAAAGGAAACCTATTATTAATTGGAAAGATCTGAAACTTTGATTAATTCAGCCTGTTTTATTTGTCCTAAAGTCCCTGTGGGGGAATCCTTTCCTATTGTGTCTAAGCCTTCAATTTGCTCAAAACTGAACCAATCATAATCATTTAGTTCCTTAGATATTTTTACTCTTATATCCTCATCCAGTTCTATTAAGAATATTAACCCAAGTCTAACATCACTTTGATCGGTACCCTGTAAACTAAGACAAGATTCTGAGAAAATATATTAATTATTAAAAAAGATATATGCTCAAAAGAATCCCAAAAGAAATAAAAGAAGAAATCCTAGCGAAAGTAAAAGAAGGAAAATTCAAAGTACCGCAATTAGCAGAACAATATGCAATAAGCGATAAGACAATATACAGCTGGCTAAGAAATGGAATTGAAAAAACAGATATTTCCCTGATTGAAGTAAACAGGCTAAAAAGAGAAAACGAATAGCTAAAAAGAATCATAGGAATAGTCACACTCCAGATGGAGAGGGAAAAAAAGGAAGACCTGGTCCGCTTAGCAGATAACAAAAGATTCATAGCAGAATTAGTAGGAATAAATCCAAAAAACCTGTACTTTAAAAACTATGAAACAGAACCTGATTTAGAAGAAAAAATCAGATTGAATCAGTATTAGTAGCAAACCCAAGATATGGGCACAGAAGAATTGCGCTAAAGCTACAGATGAATAGAAAAAAGATATTAAGGGTAATGCATAAGTATGGTATCAAACCTCTTAGACGTAAGATAAAACACTTTAAAAAGAACGATATTAATCAAAAACCTGCAGAATATATTAATATCATGAAAATACTGTGTGCATTGATACCAAATCTTGTCTGGGCAACTGATTTTACATATATAAAATATCAGGGAAGGTTTATCTATGTAGCAACAGTAATGGATTACGTGACAAGAGAGATTAGAGGAATAGCAATATCAAGATTTCACAATACAGATTTGATATTAGATGCATTAATAGATGCAACAACAAAAACTAAGGGATTACCAAAATACATACATTCAGATCAAGGAAGTGAATACAGATCAGAGCGATATGTTGAGTATGTAAAATCAAAAGAAATAGGGATATCGATGTCAGATAAGGGAAGCCCATGGCAGAATGGAAGGAAAGAGTCATTTTTTGGAAGGTTTAAAGAAGAGAATGGAGACTTAAGCAGATTCGAAACATTGCCTGAATTGGTTGAATATATTTACAAACAAATAAATTATTACAATAACGAGAGAATTCACACAAGTTTAAAAATGAGTCCAATTCAATTTAAAGAAAAATTCGCAGAAGAGTGTCTTAGATATTGGGGTGCTTGACACCTTTTCCATCCTTTTTCCATGAATAGCTTTGAAGAAATATAGGATTGATATCTTTAAGAGCTAGTACTATCTCCTCTTCAATCTCTCTTCTCAGAGCTTCCTCTACAGTTTCAAATAATTCAATCTTTCCCCCCAGATTTTGCCATTTTAGTGGAAAGATATCATCATTCTTTGCTCTTTGAACAAGAAGATAGTTACCTTTATTATTTCTTATAACTGCAATCACAGAAACTATTTGGAGATTAGTAGACATGTTATTTAATTAATAGTTTATGCCTTATTATACAACGCTCTGAATGGAATACATTGTTTTATTTACAAAATTATATTACACTCCAATATCTTAATCGTATTAACTAATAAATCTTATGGATGTTATAACTTTGATAATGACCACTTGGAATGCTTTTGATCATGTGAAATTCACTATTGAAAGTTTATACGCAAATACTGAAAAGTTTAAACTAATCATTTTTGATAATGCAAAATGTACCCCATAAGCTGGACAGAAAAAAGAGGTGTAATTAG
>CAZWRA010000029.1:0-15035 GCA_964635995.1 uncultured Candidatus Saccharibacteria bacterium | reverse complement strand
TTGCAAGCAATTTCGACCGCAAAAGTGGGGATTATCTTCCTTTAGTTTACATAAATATATTGACTTTTTGAAAAAAATGTTCAAAATAGATATTATAACTATCTTTTATTTTTTTATAGATGGCTGTTAAAAAGAAAGCTAAAAAGGCTGTTCGAAAAGCTAAGAAAACAGTAAGAAAAGCTGCAACAAGAACAAAAGCAGCAGCTCGAAAGACTAAGAAAGCAGTTAAAAAGACTGCAACTAAGGCTAAGAGAACTGTTAAGAAAGCTAAACCTGCAGCTCGAAAGACTGCTAAGAAAAAAACTTCAACAAGAAAGAAATAATAAAGTAGCCTACCGAAGTAGGCTACTTTATTTTATTTCTTTAATTTTGTATTCATTGATATAATCTGCAATATTCTGTTTTATTGTGGATTTAATAACTCTCTTAGTAATAATAGTTTCATTTTTAAGCTTCTTTATTTTAGTATTTTTTATCTGGAAGTATTTAGTTCCAAAACTTAACGAGTTAACTGCAAAGCCTTCAGAAGTTAAAGTTAAGAGAATAAAAACAGTTGAAACTTCAATAGAGCTAATTAAGCTTGAATTTGATTATGCTAAGGAAACTAGTATGCAAGCCCAAAAAGACAGACTAACTATTTTAAACTTTTATATAGGATTGTATACAGCAGTTTTTGCAGGTTTTGTAGGTTTAAATGAACTTGCTGATCCGAATATTCGATTCATATTACCTATAGCTCTGTTAATTTTAGGCTTTCTAGCATATATATTCATTCTTCAGATAGTAAGACTTAGACAGTCGTGGTACAACTCAGCGCTTGCGATGAATAGTCTTAAAGAATACTTTATAAAAAGGGATTCTGAACTTTTGAATTATATAAAATGGACTACAGACTCTCTTCCTAAACCAGAAAAATTTAAAACAGTAAGTTATATGATTATGTTTACTTTAGCGGTTCTAGGATTAATTGCAGTAATTGTTGGTCTAATATTGCTTGATCTACCCTACCTACTAATAGCATTAGTAGCACTTTTATATTTCATTATCTGTCTCTCAAGCTATCACTTTATGCTTCAGTACGATATATAAGCTATTTTGTACTTTCAATTCTAACCCAAGTTTTTACAAAATCTTTTTTAATTATCTTCCTCTCCCAATAAATCTGTAGCCATAACCAAAGCCTTATAGGATAAAGGAATCCGGACCATATCAATTCTCTTATTTTTTTTGCATAATTAAATGGAAACCAGAAATATTCTAATTCTCTCCAGAAAGACCTTGTTTTAGTTTCAGGTTTTACTACTCCATATTCCCAAAGCTGAATATATCCTCCGACAGATCGTTTCTTTTGTTTAAAGTAATCCTTTAGAGTTTTTGGAAATTTAACATATACTAATGCTTCTGGTGCGTAAGCTATTTCCCCTCCTCTATTTATAATTTCATAAGAAAAATAAGCATCTTCAACTAGGCAGTCTTTCGGAGCTCTAATATCTGTTTTCCTCATTGCAAAAATATATCCGCTAACCGGAAAAAACTTTCTCTTTTTAACAAAACGCATGCTCTTACCTGAAGTAGTATCTGTTAGATCAACAGTTCTTTTGTGATGAGCTGCGTCTACTAAAAGATGTCCGAAATAGCCCATCATATTATCTTTTTTATCTGAGGATTTCGGCCTTCCAGTTACAGCATGAATTTTATTGTCGCTGAAAGGTTTAATAATCTTCTCTATAACTTTTTCACCAAAATAAGTATCTCCATCTCCAAAAAACAAAATATCGCTTTTTGCTTTATCCATAAGGATATTCAAAGCATAGGGCTTTCCTTTTCCTGGATCTTGAATATGGGTAAATCTATTAGATATTCCTAATTCATTTATTATTTTCTCAGCAGCATCATTAGTTTCTTTGTCAGGAGCTGCAAGAAGGACTTCATAGTCAATATCTTTCGGTATGTCATTCAAAAGTGTTTTTAAACAATTTCCTATTGTATCCTGCTCTTTCCAAGCTGTTATAAGAATTGAAATCATTTTATTTTATAAAAGTAAGTTATTATAACTTATGTTTAAAAGATACTTAAGTATCTAGGTACCTTTGTAGGTTAAGGTTATAATTAATTATTATTAAAAATTTTTAGTATAAATAAGTTGAACGAATATCCTGGTACGAAAAAACAGATAATCGATATATCGTGGAAATAAAACAAAAAATCCAGTAGCTATTTTCAGACAGTAACTCTTTATGATCATTCAATTAAAGAGAGGCAAGTAGTTTTGTTACGCGATTATAAATTTAACTGGAGATTAACAGCTAATAGATACTGTCCAGGATACTCTGATTTCAATGGTTATCATCCATGTAAGGATAATAATATTCTCTATAAAGAAACTTATGGATTATGTTTTCAGTGTGATCAGGCACAAGGCTTTAGATCTACTTTCTTTTTCGGAGGCGAGCCCAATGAATACATGCGTGAGTATCTAGCTAAGAAACATTATATTTATCTCTCATTTTTTGCCCCGAATATATTAAAAGTTGGAACAGCAGCTGACCTTAGAAAAGAAATAAGACCAATTGAGCAGGATGCATTGATATATGCATATATTGCAGAATCTGATGGCTTCTCAATTCAAGACATTGAACACGATATATCTGATAAACTTAGAATTTCTGAAGCAGTTAGTAGTTCAGCTAAATTTAAAAACTTAAGTCTAAAACCAAGTACAAGAGTTGCAAAAGAACAGATTACTAGTGCTTATAATAGAATAAAGGATTTTTATAAAAATGATGAAAGATTCTTTTCTTGGATTTATGAAAGTTTAAATATTAATGTTCTAAATGAAATTGAAGAGCTTTTTTTATCCAATTTCAAAAGTTCATAGAGTTCCTAAAGATGAAATTACATATGTTGTAGGTAATTTTAGAGGTTTAAGAGGTAGATTTACTATTTTTGAAAATAATAGTGCTCTTTTAGCTTTTGATGAAAGACGAATTATTGGACGATTTATAGAGAGTTATATTGATGATTTTAAATATTCAGTAAAAGTTAATACACCAAGTGATCAGCTTAGTATGATATGATATCCGTAAATGAATGAAATAAAAACTAGGATACTAAACAAGAAAATGATTACTCCAACAGTTATGGAGGTTTCTTTAACAGTCCCTGAAGATTTTTCCTATGAACCAGGTCAATTCGCAAGTATTACTGTGACTGATAAATACAGAAGGCCTTACACCATTATCGAACACAAAGACAATATAATAAAAGTTTTAATCGGAGTGAGATTTCCTGGGAAGGGAGCCGACTTCTTTAGAAATATTGTTATTGATTCTGAGACTGAAATGGATGCTCCACTTGGAAAATTTCATTGCGACTATAACGAGAAGAAAAAGGTTTTTATAGCTGCAGGAACTGGAGCCGCTCCATTTATTCCAATGATTAGAAAAGCATTAGAAAAAACAAATGAAATTACTCTTCTTTATGGAATAAAAAAAGCTGAGGATGATATTCCAATTAATTACTTAAATGATTTAATAAATGAAAACAAAATCAGATATATAAGATGTTTAAGCGAAGAATTTAGTGAGGATGAAAATATTATTTCAAAAAAAGGACGAGTAACAACTGTACTTCCAGAACTTGAGCTGGATTGGAAAAATACAGATTTTTATATATGTGGCAAAAATGAAATGATACTAGAACTGCAGGCTTTTCTACAAACTAAAGAAGTCACAAGTGTGTTTATTGAAAATTATGGATAAGATTAATGAATTTATAAGAGAAGTATATGGATTCAGTGAAGATTCACTACCAGTTAAACATGCAGTAGATTCATATATTATTGAAGAAAAAGATTATAAATATTTTCTCTTGCTAACTCCTTCGCAACAAGAATTAGCTGCTCTTCAAGCCGTAATCTCATATTTGAACAACAATAAAATTATTAAAGAAGAAATAGTTCAAAGTATTAGTGGGTCAGATTTTGTAACGTTTGAATCTAAGTTTTGTAGTCTTTTTAAAACTGAAGTTTTTGATGAATTAAAAAAATACTCTTTGACAAAAGTGAGACTTCAAGAACTGATAAATTTAATAATTAGAGTTGTTAATGGATCAAGATACCTAAGTGAACTTTTTAAATCTAAAGAACAATTTATAGTTACAAATATTGAAGAGAAAATTGTAAGACAGCTTGAAAAAGCAAAAGATTTTTTTAATGAAAATGGAACAATAAAAGTTTCAAGTTACGACTCTGTAAAAATTAATTTTGATCTATTAGATTTACTGATCTCAAATATTCATACATTAATTGAAAAATTAAATACTGATATCTCTAGACAAGCTATTAACTTTAATATTGATAATTCGTTCTATATTGATGAATTTAAAGAAGTTCAGGTTGTAATAACTGATAAGATTTTTCTTGGAGATCCAATTTTTCTTTTTAGTAAGTTAGCAGCAAAAACATACGAACTGGAAAGTGGTTTTGATGAAGATGAGTTAGTTGAGATAATTTTTAAAGAATATGAAAAGTTTATTCCAAATCATTTTACTCATGAATACTTTGAAGTAGTTAAAGATGCATATTTACTAATTTCTCTATATAAAAATGCAAAGCATATTTTGGATGTAGACATAGAGCCTAATTTTATGGATGTTGCAAGAGGTTTATCTTACTCTAAAATTGTTGAGTGGATTTAATCGATAATGTGAAGTTCTATATCCATTTTAGAAAGCTCACTAGCCATTTTTTCTCTTAATCTGACAATTCCATCTAGGTCTTCAAGATGAATTCTTCCAATTCCTAAATCAGAAGAAAAAAGAAGTGTCTTTGCAATGATTACATTTATTAAAATATCAAACATTGAAGCTAATATATCTATACTTTGATTTCGTTCTAATTCTGCTACTACTTCATCAGTTACATCCTTATATTCAGAAAAGTCATTTTTTTCACTTAATGCTTTCTCAAGATGTTCATTCACAAAATTTGTAAATCCAAATTCATTTTTGTAAGCATCCATTCCTGGAACAACTTCTATAAGTCTATTATCACCTTCAAAAGTAAGAGCATAAATGTATTCAAGATTATTTTGATCTGATTTTTCAACTTCTTCATAAAGTCCAAGTTCCTTAACGATATTTGTAAGAACCTCTTCCATACTCTCATCCTTTAATGTTAGTACCCTACTCATCCCTTCTTCAGGAAAGTAAATAACTTTTGGAACGCTGTTTTTTATTTGTAGTGTTATGTTTGGATACATATGATGATTATACAGTATATATTATAAAGAACCAAAGTACTTAAGTACAAAGGTAGTTTAATAAGCTATAATTCATTGTGGAAAAAGAAAAAATTAAAACAAACCATGGAGATATTGAGCTACAAGCGTTTTTGCCTGATGCTACTTATGGATCCATAAGAACGGTAGGTTTTAATGATGTGCAAGAAGCTGGAATTAATGAAATTGTAACAACTACCCTTCATTTAGAGCAGAAAATCGGCAGTCAATACATAAAGAAATTAGGCGGAATTCATAAGTTTTTTGGATGGAATAGACCGATATTAACTGATAGTGGAGGTTGGCAGGTTTTTTCATTAATTAATTCAAATAGAGCAAATAAAAAGAACAAAATTACAGAAATAGGTTGTAGTTTTATTGATCCTGATAGTGGTGTCTATAATCTTCTGACTCCAGAGGGATCAATTGTAATTCAGAGTAATCTTGGATCAGACATTATGACTGTTCTTGATGATCCAATTATCGGAAATGCAACATTAAATGAGCGAAGACAAAGTGTTGAGATAACTACTAAATGGGCTGAGAGAAGTAAGAAGAAATTTGAAGAACTTTACCCTCAAACTAACCCTCTCCCAGAGGGAGAGGGTAAACGACCTCTTCTTGGAGCTGTTATTCAAGGTGCTGATGATTTTGAAATGCGAAAAATTAGTGCTTTAGAATTATTGGAACTAGATTTCGACTTATATAACTTTGGAGGAATTCCAGTTTATGAAGGTGCAACCTGGAGAAAAGATGAGGAAAGTGGCTTTTATAAAGAAATGCTTCAATATGTTTCTGAATTAATTCCAGATGAAAAAATCAAATATGCAATGGGTGTTGGGCAACCTGAAGACATAGCTTTTTGTATTGATGTGGGATGGGATATTTTTGATACAGTTCTTCCAACAAGAAATGCAAGACATGGGTACTTATATGTTAGTGAAGGCAATGGAAATGAGACTAAAACATTTTCAAGTACAAAAAGAGAACTAAATTTAAGCTATGACATTATGCATTTAAGATCAGAAAGATATAAATTTGACCTAAATCCTATAGATGAAAATTGTAACTGTGAATGTTGTTCAACAGTTACTAGAGCATATTTAAGACATTTAATACGAATAAAAGAACCTGCTGGTCTTAGACTTGCAACGATCCATAATCTTCATTTTTATTCAGAATGGATGAAAAAAGTACGATTTAGAAAAGATTGAAATAATAATTTTTCAGCTTTATAACATCGAAAGTTTGATGATATATTGGATTGGTTATAAATTTAATGTGTCTGAAAATAAAGTTCCAAAGCCTATTGTTTTAATTTCTATGGATGGTGTGGGTTCGGCTCCACCTGGTCCTGGTAATGCTGTAACTCAAGCGAACACTCCTAATCTTGATAAGTATTGGCCACTTTATCCTCACGGAATGCTTGAAGCAGCTGGATTATACGTTGGTTTACCTGAAGGAACTGATGGTAATAGTGAAGTTGGACATGTAACAATGGGATCGGGAAAGATTATTCTTCAAGACCTTCCAAGAATTGATAATTCAATAAAATTAAAAACTTTCTATGAGAATGTAATGCTTAATAAGGCATTTGATCATGCTAAGAAAAATAAAGGAAAAATTCATTTTATGGGATTAACCGGAACAGGTTTAGTTCATGGGTCAGTAGATCATTTATTTAATTTAATTGAACTAGCAGCTCAGAGAAAATTTAATCCTGATAGAGTTTTAATTCATTGTTTTATGGATGGTCGTGATTCTGCTCCTGATGCTGGACGAGATATACTTGAACAAATTGAAGCTAAATGTCTTCAGAAAAAAGTAGGGCGAATTGCTTCTATGGTTGGAAGAGCAAATGCAATGGATAGAAATAAAAATTGGAAAAGAACTAGAAAAGCTTATGATATGTTAACTGAAGGAAAAGGAAAAGTAATTACAGATTGGAAAAAAGAATTATATGCTCTTTATAAAGAAAAAAATTCAGATGAATATATTGAACCAACATTAATTGTAGATAAAGAAGGAGAAGCTCCTGAAATTATTAAACCAGGAGATGCTGTGATTTTCTTTAACTTTAGACCTGATAGGGCTCAACAGCTTACAAGAGCCTTTGAAGATGAAGAGTTTCCAGGATGGGAGAGGAAAATTATTGATAACTTATTTTTTGTAGGATTTACTGATTATAAAAACGGATTTCCGAAAAATAAAGCATTTCCTCCTGAAGAAATTACTAATCCCCTTGGAAAAGTTCTTTCCGATAATAAATTTAAGCAATTAAGAGTCGCCGAATCAGAAAAATTTCCTCATGTTACATACTTCTTTAATGGAGGAACAGGGGCTGTTTATGAAAATGAAAAATGGATTGAAGTACCCTCCCCTGAAGTCGCAACATACGATTTTAAACCTGAAATGAGCCAGAGACTAATTACAGATGTATTAATAGATAAAATGCAATCTAACGAATATGACTTCTTGTTAATTAATTTTGCAGGACCAGACATGGTTGCTCATACTGGAAATATTGAAGCTGCGAAAATTGCAATGGAAGTATGCGATGAGTGTGTAGGGAGAATTATTGAAGCAACACTTGAAAAAGGTGGAGCTGTTTTAATTAGCGCCGATCACGGAAATATTGAGGAAATGATAGATCTACAAACAGGAAAACCAGATACTAAACACTCTGTAAACCAAGTTCCTATTATGATTATTCAAAACGGACTTCCTCCAATTGAATTACCTGTTGGAAATCTTGCAGATATTGCGCCTACTATTTTAGGACTTTTAGGAATTCCTGTTCCGCCAGAAATGACCGGTAGGAATTTATTGGTTTAATGTTTATAATACAGTACATTATTTAAAATTTTTATCTTACTTTTATGAGTGACGAAATGAAAAAGGAAGATGCATCTATGGAGGAACCAAAGATGGAATCTTCTGAATCAAAGCCAGAATCTAGTATGAAAAAAGAATCTGGAAGCTCAAACAAAAATACCATGATGGCTTTTGCTATTGGAGTTGTAGTACTTTTAATTTTAGGACTTGTTGCAGTATTCTCTCTTTTACAGAATGCAGGTTCAGGTGGATCTTACAGTGCGGACTCTGGAGTTGAAGAAATTAATCCATATGTTGAAGATAACGTAGATATTTTCTTAGATGCAATGGATTTCAACGAATTCGATCCTGAGAACCCGCTAGATTTTATTGATTTTGCAGCAATCGGAAGAAAAACTGAAGATTCTGCTAACAAACTTAGATATCTTTCCTCACCAACATCTGAAGACGTACAATTTGTAGGAAACACATTCCATGAAGTTCTTGAAATGGATATGACAGTAGATGTAAATGGAGAAGAAATGAGTTTAAATGGTTCATTTGAATTCTTTATTCAATATGATGAAGATTATGATGCAAGTAAGTATGAAGCTAAGACTGCTGCAGATGCTATGAATCTAATTCAAAATCTCTCAAATGAAGATTTCACAGATTTACTGGCAAGTGTTGATTATTTCATTGAAGGTCAAATGGATCTTGGAAGTACAACTGGTTCATTAGATACAGAATTCCAATTAACAATTGTTGATAGAGTTGCATATTTACTTCTAGAAAACTTTAACAATGATGGAATTGTTCCTCCTGAAGATTTAGAAGGAATAAGCGAAATTGTTGGAAAGACTGTAAAAGTAGATGCAAATGAATCTCTTTCAGAATTATTCTCAATTTATTCTGATTCTTTAGCTGGAGTTGATGCAGATCAGTTATCATCTTTCAGTGACCTAGAAAACTTCAAAGATACAGAAGAATATCGAGAGTTAAATGAAGAACTAGCTGCTTCTTTTGCAACGATGTCTGAAGAAGATATTAAATTAATTAAAAGCGCAGGACCAAAGATTAAGAGATCAATTTCAGAAAACTTTAATAACCTAGAATTCTTTACTAACATTTCTGAAATAGAACCAATTAGAGAAGGAACTGACTCAGTTTGCTATAACGGAGAATTTAATACTGAAGGATTATTAAATTCTGTAAGAGAAGTTATTCTAGATTCATACGATATTGTAACTTCTGATAGTAATTTCGGTTCTGAAGGAATGGATGTTGCAGAACAAAGAGAACAATTAGTTGAATCTTTTGAAGAGTTCAAGGTTATTACAGAATTCTTTGAAATGAATTTAACAGCTTGTCATGATGCATTTGAGAAATACAATACTGGAATAGGATTCTTTATTGATTACACAGCATTCGGAACAGGAATTACATTTGATTTAAACACATTAACAATAAGTCATGATGCAGATAGAGATATAACTGCTCCAGAGGCTGAATTAGACTATACTGAACAATTTAATGAACTGTTAAGTGGATTTTCAAGTCTATATGAGTCAAGTCTAACTAATTCTTATGACTTAGGTGATTATGAGACAGATTTCGATTCAGGTGAGTTTGATGATTTAAATCAGGAGATTTCACCAGAAGAAGATGAATTACTAAACAAATTCTTAAATGAGGAAATTACATTTGAAGAATATATGGCTGGATTAGAAGCGCTTTATGCTGAATAATTAAAGCATTGTTAAGAATTTAAGAGCCCCGCATTAGCGGGGTTTTTTTCTATTCAATGTTAATTTCAATGGAGGTGTAACCGGGATTTCCTTATTCAAATTCGATCATTGCCTTCGTATACTCAGGAGATCTCATTTGAAAAGGATCTCGATTTTCTATGTGCTCTCCCTACAGATAGGGATCGCACAGAAAATCAGAGTCGAACCGTCGGTTCTCATCCTATATACTTCCCATTAGGGATAAATCGCAAAAGCAATTCATCCCTAATGAAGGTGTCACCGGGATTCGAACCCGGGATCAGAGTTTTGCAGACTCATGCCTTACCACTTGGCTATGACACCATCCCTTGAACATTGGAAATTATACATTAAAATCCAAGGATTTTCTTTATCTATAGTAAAAATCTATGTAAACAATATTGTAAATTTATATCTTTACTAACTCTCTAAAGAAATACTGTCTGTCGGGGTTTGGGGTGAATTACGTCCTGGTTACGACTTTTCTAAGTTTAAATAAGGGATGGACTTAATTTACCCAAAACTTTTTTGTTACTTTTTTAGTTATAAAAAAGTAAATAGAAGAAAAAATTATAATTTTTCTATCCATACTTTTTGTGACCAACCTGTCTGCGCAGGCAGGAAAGTATGCAAAAAGTCCCAGGGGATTCTCGTGTCTAGCCTTAGGGCACGCTTGACGTAGAATCCCCCAAACCTCAAAAGACAGCGTTAGGTTATATTGCTAGTTTAAGAATAATTTAAATATAAATTAATTTTCTTTATTTCCTAAGAGAAAGCCTTCTTCTGTAACGTATAGAATAAGGTTTTGTTCTTTATCTGTAACGAATACACCTCTTGAATTAATCTGAGGCAATTCATCAATAAATAATTCTAAAATATTTCCTCTAAAAGTATTATTTTGAATATCTTCCTGTACTGATCTCCATGTTGAATATCCTCCATTTAAATCAATTCTTCTTGTCATAGAGCCAGTTCTTTTACCCTCTTCTTCCATTTCAGAATACTCTGCTCTAACAAATGCTATTTTATAAACAGTTTCAAAGTTAAAAAGATAAAGGAAATCTTTAAATTTAATTGTAGGTCCGCCAATATCAATTTGATCTCCGTATAATTTAAAAGTCTCTGCTTCTTCAAGAATTTCTGAATTAACTCCTTCAGGACTAAACATAGCAGTGAGTGGAGATACACCTTTTATTTCTTTAATTGTAACTTCAAAGTAAGTCCCATTTTCATCTTCCATCAATGGTGATACTGTAACCTCTGCAACAGGTGTTTCCTGAGTAAAAACTTTATAGGTATAAAGCCATCCAGCTGCAAAAAATAGAATTATTGAAAGTGAGCATGTAACAACGAATATTAACAAGAGAATAAGGGAAGTCGTTGTTTTAAACATTGATCTCATAAACCTATTATACAAGAATTCGTGATTTGAGCTAGTAGTAAGTCTTATAATTAATGAAAACACTACATCAAAGGTATCAATAATAGGCTATATATAGTAAAATTCATGGATGGAACAATTAAACAAGAAACAAATAAAGAAATTCTTTAAAGGGGCTAGAAGAGACAGAGAAATTTATATTATCCTTGAAAACACTCAGTACGCAAGGAATGTAGCTGGAATATTTAGAACTGCTGATGCAGCAGGTGTAAAGAAAGTAATTCTATCAGGTATATCTAAGACACCTCCTTTTGGAAAAGATCTTTCAAAAGCTTCACGAAACAAAGAAAAAGTTGTTAGAAGGGAATACTTTGAGGATCCCAAAAAAGCAATTGCTTCAGTTAAAAAAGAAGGTTTTTATTTAGTTGCTGTTGAACTTACAAATGAAGCAGAAGAGATTTCAAGACTTTCATACCTTATTAGTGATAAACAGAAAGTATGTTTTGTATTTGGAAGTGAAGTATATGGTGTAAAAAATGAAACTTTAAGAGCATGTCATGCTTCAGTTTATCTTCCTATGTATGGAAAGGGAGCTAGTTTAAATGTGGCAACAACTGCTGGAATTGTTCTTTACTCATTTTAACTTAAAGGTAACTCTCTGAGCTAAATGATCTGAGTAAGATTTTGAATCAACTACTTTGTATGTTTTAAAATCTATAACGTCGTTACCTAAAACATAATCAATTCTCCAGAGTCTTAATCCAAAAAGTTTCCAACTTGCACTTAATGGAGTTCCAGCTTCAACTTTTGCATCATTAGTAAATTTAAAAAGTTCATTCATTGATCTCATAGAACTTGTTGTATTAAAATCTCCTGAGACAATAACTGGTCTTGAGTTGTCATTAATATTCTGTTTTAAATATTCAAAAACCTCTTCTCGCCAATAAAATCTATCTTTCATATCTGAAAAGAACATACCAATGTTATCTCTAAGTTTTGTATCAATATGCACAGGAATATGAACGTTATAAAAACTAACAATTGTATTTCCTACCCAAATATCATTTCTTAAAAATTTCTCATCAGCAAACTCATAGTACTCAAAAATCGGAAATCTAGTCATTGTTATAAATTCGCTAGATTGAACAATTTCATAATCTGGGAATTCTGCTTTTAGCATATTAAAGGTTTCTTCTATAGTTTCTTCATTTAATCCATTGATTGATCTTTCAGCAATAAATTCTTGTAGATGATAAATATCTGCATCTTGAGATTTTAAGAAAGATATAAAGCCTTCAATATCATCTTTATCCTCCCAAAACTCAGTATTGAAATTAAATATGCTGAATTCACCGGTTTCATTGTTGTTATTAAATTTCAATGAAATATCTGAAAGAGGAATTGAAAGTACTAGACTTATTAAAGTAAGTAAGAAAACAAAAAAATACTCTCTTCTCCTCTGATTTTTAAGAAGAATATAGATTATTACTGATATTACAAAAATTAATGAAACCAAATAAAACAGAATTGGAGGAATAAAAGAGAAAAAATTCCACAACCAATATCTATTAGATAAAAGATAGAAAGATAGTAATGCAGCTATCCAAATAACTAGCTTTACGAAGAACATTTTCTCAATCCAACTAAAACTGGAACGAGTGTTATCTCGTTCCAGTTCAGTATTTTTATTCTTGTTAGAACGGTAGGTCATCTGGTTCAATTAATGACTCATCTTCATTAGAAGAATCGTAGCCTGAGGCTGATGAACTATCATCTGATTTCTGACCTTCAAATCTATCAATTAAAATTACACTATCTGCAAAAACTTCAGTTTTATAATTTTTCTTTCCACTGTCATCATCCCAGCTTCGTGTTTGAAGTCTACCTTCAACATAAATTCTAGTACCTTTTTTTAATCTTTTGGCAAGGCTTTCTGCATTTCGCCATACAACAATATTATGGTAGGCAACATCGTCCTTCCATTCTTCTCCAGATTTATATCGCCTGTTTGTTGCAATACTGAAACCCAGTACAGCTGCTCCAGATGTGGTGAATCTTAGATCAGGGTCACGCGTTACGTTTCCCATCAGTGTAGATCGGTTTATGTCTCCGAACATGACTGTAAACTAATAAGTAAATATATTTTGATGATACTAAATCAATAGACAATTAGCAATTAACAACTAGTAAACATGTTAAAATTATTGCTGATGAATACAGAACTCCCAAAAGATTATGAAGGTATAGTTTATCAGATCATTAGGCCTACAGGTTTATTAGATCCAATAGTTGAGGTAAGGCCATCCTTACCTGAAACTTTCCATAAACTTAAAGAACAGGTAATTAATCTTGGTTATACAGAAATGCCTATAGCAAGTGCAGAAACTTGGGAAGAGTCACAGATTCCTAACTTAATGAAAGAAATAAAATTAAACATAGGTAAAGGAGAGAGAGTTTTAATTACTACACTAACTAAAAGAATGGCTGAAGAACTTTCTGACTATTTAATTGAGAAAAAGATTAATGCAAAATATTTGCACTCAGATATCGATACTGTTGAGAGAGTTGAGATTTTACGTGATCTTAGAAAAGGTATTTATGATGTTGTTGTTGGAATTAATTTATTAAGAGAAGGACTAGATTTACCAGAGGTTTCATTAGTAGCTATTATTGACGCTGATAAAGAAGGTTTTTTAAGATCAAATACAAGTCTTATCCAAACAATTGGGCGAGCTGCTAGACATGAAAATGGACGTGTCATTATGTATTGCGATGTAGTTACTGAATCAATGAAAAGTGCAATAAATGAAACTAAGAGAAGAAGAGCAATCCAAGATCAGTTCAATAAAGAAAATGGAATTACACCAAAAAGTATTAAAAAGAAAATTAAATCTCAGCTTGAGCGATTACAAATGGAAGAGGAAGAATCTAGTGAAGCTAAGGATATATCTGATATTAGAAAACAGGCTGATGCATTTAAAATACTTACTCTTCAAGATAAAAAGAAGTTTCTTAAAAAACTTACATTTAGAATGCAGGTTTATGCAGATATGATGGAATTTGAAAAAGCAGCTGAAGTAAGAGATATTCTTAATGAACTAAAATCTACTTAATTGGTTTTTTCATTATTAAGTAAGTCTGATTTTCTCCCTCACTAAATCTACCAAGTTCTATAAATCCTCTTTTTAAGTAAAAATCGATGAGCCCTGGTATCTCCATTCGTGCATCAATAACGATTGTTGAAAATCCCATTAAGGTTGAGGCATCTTGTGCGAATTTCAATATTTTAGAGGCCATACCTTTCCCTTGAAAATCTGGATGAACGCCTAAAGTTCCTAAATATATTGGATTTAATGCTTTTAAGTCATTTTCATCTATAGCCATTTGAGAAAATTCTTCTTCCCCATAAGGGCAGCCTGCTTTAAGTTTTACAACTCCAACTAGTTTGTCCCCTAAATAATATCCGTACAAGTACCGTTCTTCAATAATTTTAGCTACTCTCTCAGTTGTATACCAACTCTTCCAATGATCAAATCCTTTATTAACTAAATCATCGGAACAAGCATCGATAATATTAAAAGCACTTTCAAACTCAGAGCTTTCAACAACTCTAAAGGTAGTTGACTGTTCTGCTTCTAAATCTGAAATTCTATCTAATGCCATAATTATTTTTTAGTAAACTCAACATACGCTGGGTATTGCTGTCCTACATCTACTCCACCCCATCCTCGAGCTGCTTTTTGACCTCTAAAGGTAGATAATTACCAGATAAGGACAAATGAATTTTATCAAAAA
>CAZWRA010000028.1:0-15164 GCA_964635995.1 uncultured Candidatus Saccharibacteria bacterium | reverse complement strand
TGCAAGCAATTTCGACCGCAAAAGTGGGGATTATCTTCCTTTAGTTTACAACTTTTTCTTGATGAGGAGATGTTATCGTTATATTATTGAATAATATACATGTTATTCTTATTTTTATGATCCGTAAAAATATTTTTACGTTCTTCATATTCCTTTTACTAACTTTACTATTTCCAGTAAGTGTAGGCGCTCAAGGAACAAATGAAGAAGCAGTACCTATAAGTACAGAAGAAGTCGATGTTTCGGAATACGAGAAAGCTAAAGTTACAAATAGTGGCTCAATTTATATAACAGGAGAAAATGAAGTTATAGAAAATAACATAAACAACGATGTTGTTTTTGGAGGAGGAGAACTCGTAATTAACGGCAATGTTTTAGATAATGTAATCTTTGCAGGCGCTGCTGTCGAGATTAACGGGAATGTTGATGGAGACATACTTTTTGCTTGAGGGACTTTAATTCTAAATGGAGATGTTAGTGGTGACATTCGAGCATTTGGAGGTGCGATCTTTATTAATTCAAATACAATTGAAGGAGATGTTTTAGTTACGGCTGGACAAGTTTCTATCTTACAAATTTCAAATATTTTAGGAGAACTAGAAACTGATGGTTGGGATGTAAATGAAAGAGCAACTGATAATCCTACAGCAATTGAAGCAGCAGAATCAATGGATATGCCGTTTTTTGAAGGAACTCTATCCTCTGCTCTCACAGGATTAGCTGTAGGTGTTACTTTCTTCGCAATTATTTGGGCAATCTTAATGTTAATCGGAACAATCATTTCTGGATATTTTGTTTTAAGAGTATTCCCAGTTTTTACAGAAAAGACCTTAAGAACAATGAAAGAGTCTCCATGGCAATCTGTAGGAGTCGGATGCTTAACTTTAATTGGTGCTTTCTTCGCAGCAATTCTTCTTGCAATTTCAGTTATTGGAATTAGACTTTTACTGCTTTTGGTAGTATTAGCGGTATTAGCATATATGTTCGGAGCTGTTTATGTAAGATATGAAGTTGGAAGAATGATTCTTTCAAAATTTGGAAAAGAAAATACTGGAAGACTATGGGTATTAGTAACTGGAGTTTTAGTCGTAGATGTTTTACTTGGAATCCTTACATTCATACCTTTTATAGGTGGTTTTGTTGGAATTCTAACAATGTTTATTGCTCTATGGGGACTAGGCGCAATTGTTATGAATAAATACAATTCTCTTTATAAAAAGGAAAAGGTTGTTAAAGAGAAAAAAGAAGTTAAAAAATAATTTTTATGGAGGAGTTTAAACTCCTCCTTTTAATCATCTTTAGATCGAAGTGTTTTTCTAATTCTAGCCCTAACGGATGTACTTTTAGCATGTTTAAGCCAGTCTCTTGAAGCATTGACGTGTTTATTAAGTATAATTTCAACAATATCTCCAGTTTTTAATTTGAAATCCATACTTACCATCTTTCCATTTACTAGCGCTCCTTTATATCTATCCCCAATATCTGTATGAACTCTATAAGCGAAATCAATTGGAGAAGAATCTTTAGGTAAGGAAATAACCATCCCTTTAGGAGTGAAGCAAAATATACTATTTTGAAATGCTTTTATCTGGAAATCTTCTTTTGTTAGCTTACTTTTATCCTTCCAACCAACAAGATCTTTTGTCCAGGTTAGAGAACTATTTTCTTTTTGTAATTTATAAGCAATATGTGATGCAGGACCGAACTCAGAATACTCATGCATTTCATAAGTACGAATTTGTACTTCTAAAATTACATTTTCAAACTTGAAAAGGACATGAATAGATTTGTAGCCATTATCCTTTGGATGTGCAATATAATCAGTAAACTCTTCTTGAAGTGTATCAAAATTAGTTTGAATCAGCCCAAGAACTATATAACATTTTTCTACATCTTCAACGATTATCCTAGCAGCATAAATGTCCTTTAAATATTTATTTATAGCCTCTGTAATACTAATACCTTTTTCAAGATACTTATATTTATTTTTTAATTTTTTATAAGCACTATAAGAACCCTTTTCTCTAGAATGTAAATCATAATTTATTATTCCATACTCTTTAAGCAACTCTGTTAGCTCCTCTTCAAATTTATTAATTATATTCTGTCTTGACTTAAAAAAGTCAATTTTTGCATTTTCAATCTCATTGAATTCTTCAGGATGAATAATCTTAAATGAGTAATCCTCAAGAAGCCTTTGAATAACTCCAAGCCCTAAATATTCTGCTAATGGAGCATACATGTATAAAGCTTTTCTAGCAGCATTTAATTGAATATCAATATTTACTGAGTCTGTTTTAACTATATTATGAAGTTTTTCAGCTAATCTTATAATAACAATTCTTATATCTTCTGAAGAATTAAAGATTAAATTTGTAAATTCTTCTTGTTTTTCATCTTTATCAAATTTTTTTGTATAGTTTCTAATTTTACTTAAACCATCAACTATAAATGCAATATCTGTACCAAAAATATCATCCAATTCATCAACAGTACAGGTGGCTTTTTCTATTACATCGTGTAGAAGGGCTGCGCATATAGTAACAGTGTCTAATTTTAATCTTCCGATGTAACCAGCAACAGTTAGTAGATGGGTTATAAATTCATCTCCAGAAATACGTTTCTGACCCTTATGTTTTTGAGCTGCAAATTCGTAAGCTTTCTTAACAAGCTCGTAATCATAATCGATAGAATTGTTTTCTAGTATACTTAATAATTCGTTAATACTAAGTACTTCTTCTGTGATAAACTCATTCATGTATTAAATTACAATGAACTTAAATTATACTGTTCGAACAATAGTAATATTCGGTAAAATGCTTCTATTGTTAAAGAAAAGCTCAGAATCTAAAAATCCTAATTCATTCGAATTTCCAGGTGGTAAGGTAGATTCTAATGCATTATATATGAACGATCAAGTACTTAGAAAGGAAGCTTCCAGAGAACTATTTGAAGAGACTGGAATTGTCTATCAGACAGATCAATTCACAAAAGTAGATTATACCTACGAATATGGTTTTAAATATAATGAAGAAAAATATGAACGTAAAGTTCATTTTTTTTGTGCAGAGTTGACAGCACAAGTTAATCCTGTTGTTAATACATACAGTGAAACAGGATCTGACAATCATTCAGGTTATAAGTGGACGAGCTTAGAGTTATATGAAAACTTCTTAAGAACTGGCTCAATTAGCCCTAATTCTTGTATACCAATTGCACTTCTAAGAAATTGTATTAAAAGTGAAACTTAAACGCCTTAATTTCAGGCATATCATCACCATTTTCAACAATATAGCTTTCATGTTTCTTAAGAATATCTGTATACTTTCTAATTAGTTCTTCTTCCCTCATTCTTACCTGATCATTAAATCTAGCTGCAGATAAAATTGCTTGAATTGCTACATGATATCTACTTGCTTTGTTAACAACCTGCATGTCAAAAGGCGTTGTTGTTGTACCTTTTTCAATATATCCAAGAAGCACTAGTTGCTCTGAAATTTTCCTTCCCCAAGTTAGCTGTTTTATTGCATCAGGATAGCCATGAAAGTTAAAAATAACATCCCTTGAACTTGTAAAGTATTTTTCATAGTCATCAGAGGTCATTAGTGGATTATGTTCATCTCCTAATCCGAGTCTTGTTATTTCATTAACATTAACGTACTGGAAAATTAATTCTGGAACATCCTCTTTAAGTATTTGAGCTGCAGCAATAGTTTCTTGTGTTTGATAATCGCCACACGACGCAAGAACTACATCAGGAGTATTATTAGAATCATTAACAATATTTCCGACAAAATCCCATCTACCTATACCATTTTTAACATGTTCTTTTGCCTGCTCTAATGTTAACCATTGAGGCAGATCTCTCTTTCCAGATACTATTAGATTTACATTATCTACTCCTTTTAGACAATCATTTAAAGTTGCTAAAAGAATATTCGAATCCGCAGGGAAATATATACTAACAAAGTCTGCTTGTTTTGTTAAAAGTGTATTTATTAGTGTTGGGTTTTGGTGAGAGAATCCATTATGATCCTGTCTCCAGCCCGTACTTGTAGCTACATAGTTCAAACTAGAAACAGGCTTTCTCCAACTAATCTCTGTACTAGTTCGAATGAATTTAATGTATTGATCAATCATTGTTGTAATTATCCCTAAGAATGCCTCGTAAGAAATTAAAACTCCGTGTCTTCCAGATAGAACATAACCCTGCATCCATTCTTGAAGAACATGCTCACTAAGTAATTCCATAACTCTTCCATTAGGGGAGATACATTTATCACAATCTCTAACTGGCCAAATATATTTTCTCTGAGTTATATCGAAAATTTCTCCTAGCTTATTAGATTCTGATTCATCAGGAGAGAATAATCTAAAGTTTTGTTCTCTTTCATTATTCCTAAATATTTCTACATAGTATTTACCCATAACTTCCATTGAACTTTCTTGCGTATGTCCTGGTGAATCTATTTTTATACTTAATTTTTCTAATTCAGGAAGATTTAGGTTCTTCCTTATCTCTCCTCCAAAAGTATGTTTATTCTTTCCCATTCTAAGATCACCTTCAGGAACAAATTCAAATAACTCATTTTTTAGAGTTTTGTCCTCATTTAGTAATTCATTAACCCTATAACTTCTTAACCATTCTTGAATTGCTTTAAGCTCTGCCTCATCTTTTTTAGGATGTTCAAGCGGAATTCCGTGAGAATTATTGTGATCTTTTATTTGTCGACCTTCTACAAAAGTTGGACCTGTCCATCCTTTCATTGTTTTAACAACAAGCATTGGCCAAATAGGTTTTTTTCCAGTTTCCTGCCATTCCTTTCGAACCATTTGGATTTTATTGTATACATTATCTAGTGCATCAATATAATCTCGATAAATATCATCAGTTTCATATTGATTCACCATAATAGGATCATACCCAAGTCCTTTAAAGTAGTTCATTACTTCTTCATTGCTCATTGTTCCGAAAATTGTTGGACCTGAAATTCTATAACCATTTAGATGAAGAATCGGTAAAACTACTCCAGTATTTATTGGATCAATAAATTTATTTGAATGCCAACTGGCAGCTAGTGGACCTGTCTCGGCTTCTCCATCTCCAACAACACAAACAGTCATTAATCTCGGATTATCAAAAACAGTTCCGTAAGCAGTACCTAGAGAATATCCTAGCTCTCCTCCTTCATGAAGTGATCCTGGAACACCTGGATAAGTATGTGAAGGGAAACCTTTTGGCCAGCTAAATAGCTTTATTAAATTCTGAAACCCATCCTTATTTCTAGGAACATTGTTATAAAACTCTTCTAATGTTCCCTCCAACCAAACATTCGCTAAAACAGCAGGAGCTCCGTGTCCAGGACCTGCAATAAACATCATTTCTTGATTAGTTTTCTTAATTAAATAGTTAAGTCCTGTGTACATAAAATTAAGTCCAGGAACTGTTCCCCAATGACCTAGAATTCTACTCTTTATATGTTCAGGTTTTAGTTCTTCTTCTAGAAAATAATTATCTTTTAAATAAAGCATTGCAGCTCCTAAGTAGTTAGTTATTCTATGGTATTTTCGAAACCAGTCTAAAACTTTTTCATCAGCCATGGAGGTTTATTTTAATATATTCACATTCTAAAGAGGAAGGAGATAGTTTACAAGGATTTATTAAGAAAATAAAAAAGTACCTAGTTACTTGGGTCCTTTTTTGTCACTTTTTTCATTCTAAAACAGTCTTATTATTAATACCTATCTATTTATTCTGTCATCAGCATTCGTTGACATTATAAGTAAATATGTGTAAAATGCATATATAGTAAATATATTAAGGAATTAGTTATTTACTAACTTAAATTCATTTTAACGTTAAAGTTTTTACTTTAACAAAAATGAAGACTAACATCTTCGCAATCGCAATTCTGTTCCTGATCGAACTCGCGATCTCGTGTTCTGTGAATGCACAGGACGAAGCACCAGAAGTTCCCGAACCGGAAGTTCCGACTTTTGTTGTTACGGAGTTTGATTCACTGCAACAAGACGGGCTACCATTTACTTCGGTAATTGGAGCATCAAATTTTCTCAATGAGTTTCCCGATTGCTATACCATCGCTGGACTCTCGTCGGCACGTATCTTTTCGTGGAAATCTTTGTGCGAATCTGTACCGAGCTTGATCTACGTGTACCCTGCTAATGGTGGAGAACCCATAATGACGGTTGAGGTATCAGGTGAATTTATGCCTGTTGACTTTGATCTGAGTTGGATTACTGTCGAAGGTCAAAAGTGGTATCATTTCGTGATGTTAAACGGTGTGTCTGAAGGTCATACTAGAGATGCTTTTCAGATTTGGTTCAATGTCGAGTCTGCCACAACACATAACGAGTATATACCTGGTCCACGTGTTGATTACACACCAGCGCCGCCAACACCAAATGCAATTGCAGTAGATGGTTCAAAAATTGCGATGATGCTCTACGGTGTTACCCTCTTTGTTGATGGGCTTCTGCCATCATCTTACCGGGATGCACAAACCGTGAGTGTCAACTGTGACGATGTCGCCATGAACAAGGAATGGGCGGTTTGTTACGACCATCGAGAAGTTGTTTCAGGTGTTCACATTGCATCAGGACATGTCTTTACCATTGGAACTGGTCTATTTGCTGACACAAACCTTAGTAAGATTCGCCTTAATGGTGACAAGGTCGCTTGGTTTGAAGGTAACGATACATTTACAAACTGGACATGGGATAACGTTCGTGAACGCTATGAGCAATCAAGAAACATTTCTCAGTTCAGCGCTATTCAAGTCGATTATCTTACAGAAGTCATGCTCACCGATGGTGAATTGATTTCGTGGTTTTATAATGGTAATCTCATCCATACCTTTGAATATGAAGGTATAATCACAATGGGTGCCTCGACTGGATTCGTGTTCTATAGCCTGGAATATACTGATCTGTGTTCTTTTTATCATAATACTGGCGAAGAGATCATCTACATTGGTGAATTCATGCCTATAAGTAATAACGACGACGTATGGTCGATAAACGTTTCAGAATCAGACACACAAGTTGTTATCTCTCGAAGTGGTTATAATACTGCGTATGAGGACATCATCATCAATAAATAGGAAGTAAAAAAATCAAATGATAAGATTGTAAACGATCATATGACCTAAGGTCAGATCTAGTAGCAAGATCTTATCAAAAGCAAAGAGCGACTCTTACTGAAAGTAATTCCCATGTATAGTTCAAAACGTAAATGAACAAATTTGTATGACCATCAAAGTCTACAAGTCCAATTATTTTTTGAATGCCTACATAGCGCGTATTTCAGTTGGAGACCCTTTTTAATACCCCAAATTTTCCTTTTTCCAAGAAATTATTAATACTTCTATAACTGAGATTATATTTGCACGCATATTTCTCCTCCCCTAGCAGGGGAGGACTAAGGTGGGGTAGAATTACTTACTACACTCCATACATAACTCCCCTCTCAACTAATGGAATGATTCCTTTTTACAATAAAAGAAAAATATCTTTTTCTAGAATTAAACGTAAAGAGCAAACTTATGGAGAGATGAAACTCTGGTCAAGGCTAAAGAATAAACAATTACTCAGTTATAAATTCAGAAGGCAATATGTAATTAATAATTACGTGGTTGATTTCTATTGTATTAAGCTTAAATTAATAATTGAAATTGATGGATCAAGTCATAATCAAGAAAAATATGAATATGATAAATCAAGAGAAATAATTCTTAGAAAGATGGGAAATAATGTAATAAGGTTTACGGAATATGAGGTTAGAAAAGGTATTGACAGTGTTTTACAAACAATAATTAATTGTATTGAAAATCTTGAACATTCTACCTCCCCTACCCCTCCTGCTAGGAGGGGAAAAGAACAAAACAGAATCTCCAAGCTAGAGGGGAAATGATTAACAACAGCTCAAGGTAGAAACTACCCTTTCAACAATTCTCTAGTCTCTTCTTTATAATCCTCAACACTAGGTTGATCGAAGGCATTTATATTCATTAAATGTGCTAAATACATTACTTCAAGCATTTTAAACTGCATAAAGTAACCTAAAGAAAATAGATTATTATTCTGAAAAATAATTTCCATAAACGCTCTTTCGTTTTTTACATATGATCTTTTTACTCCCTCATAAATAGCTTTATTTATTTCAAAAGCACTTTTACCTTCTAAATTTTCGACAAGATCTTTTGTAATTGAAGACTCATTTATCTTTAGTGGATCCTCACTTTTAACAAAAACAAAATTTGTAAGTTTATCGTTAGGACCTCCAATGTATAGTTGAAGCATAGAATGTAAATCAGTTGAGCCGATACTTACTATTGGAGTAATTCCTGTATTAACAGTTTCCCCTTTTTTATTTTTTAGTTTGCCTAGACTTTCGCCTACTAACTGCCTGTGCCATTTACCTAAAAACTCAAGATTACTCTCAAAAAAGAAGCTATTATTTATTCTAATCCCCTTTTCTATATACAGATTAGTAATTAAGGCAGACTGCATTGCAGGATTTGCATTGAATTCAAATTGAGTACAATCTTCTAATGCTACTCGTGCTCCATGAATTAGTTCTTCTACTTGATCTTCAAAAATAAAAGTTAGGGGAGTAATTCCTACATGAGAAAAAACAGAAAATCTTCCTCCTACTTTTTCATGAGGTAATTTATACATATTTTCTTTCTCAATGTTTTTCCATAATTTTGAATCCTCATCAGTTATAGTAATAATTCTTGATTTAACTACTTCATTTTCTAAATACTCACTTAAAACTTGAACTAAAAGGTTAAGATTACCAACAGTTTCTGTTGTACCTCCTGATTTACTTATAAAGAAAATTACAAAATCATCATGATTAATACCTTCATTATCTACAATTCTATTAATCTGATTAATATTATTTGAAGAAATTGCATCAAGAAAAAAAACTTTCGGAAGTGTCCGCTCTAAATAATCATATTGTCCTCGAACAGCATTATAAATAGCTTGCGTACCTAAATTAGACCCTCCAATTCCAATTAAAAATATATATTTTAAATTCTCTGAACTAAACTCCTTTGCGAGATTTTGGGAGCTGTATAGAATTGATTCATCATTCGGAAGTATTACTGAAGATTCAGGATCTGAGTATTTATTTTTTGAGATAACACTTTGGATTTTAGAAATGTAGTCACGTAGTTTATCTGCTTCAAAAGCAATAACTTTCTCATCAAACTCGATAGAACCTTTATAGTTTAGTATTGGTTTATTCATTAAGATTTCTTAGAATTCTTCTTTCTTTCAATAACCCTTCTTGCAGCGTCCTTAATCTTATTAACAGTAAGTCCATACTTCTCAAAAAGTTCTGCTGTTTCTCCTGATTCAGCGAAAGTGTCCATAACTCCAACCATTTCTAACGGAACTGGTCTTTGCTTTACTAAAACCTCAGAAACCGCACTACCCACTCCTCCATTCACTTGATGTTCTTCAGCAGTAACAGCGCATCCAGTTTTTGAAACTGAAGCAATTATTCCATCTATATCTATTGGTTTAACTGTATGTAAATTCAAAACCTCACAACTAATTCCTTCTTCTGAAAGTTCTTTAGCTGCTAACATTGCCTTATGTACCATTAATCCAGAAGCAATAATTGTTACATCGTCTCCACTATATAAAACTTGAGCTTTACCTATTTCAAATGGAGAATCAGAAGTTGTAAAAACTGGAGTCTTATCTCTTCCTACTCGAATATAAACTGGCCCATTCATGTAAGCTGCATCTCTCGTAGCTTTTTTTGCTTGTTCATAATCACAAGGAACAATAACTGTTAGATTTGGAAGAACACGAGTTATTGCAATATCTTCTAATGCTTGATGAGTAGCTCCATCAGGTCCAACTGAAAGTCCAGCATGACCTCCTATAACTTTTACATTTGCTTTTGAATAACACACACTAACTCTAAACTGGTCCCAATTTCTCCCTGGTGAAAATACGGCGTAGCTTGCAACAAATGGTATTTTTCCATTTAAAGCTAAACCTGCTCCAATTCCCATCATATTCTGTTCAGCGATTCCTACTTGAAAAAATCTATTAGGTAATTCAAGTGCAAAATGATGAGTTCTTGTTGATTCAGTTAGATCAGCGCTAAGAGCTACGATATCCTTATTTTCTCGTCCTAATTCAACTAAACAATCTCCATATCCGTCACGAATCGGCTTCTTTTCTAAAGAAGCTTCATTCCACCATTCATTTTTTAATCGCATGTCCGGAATCATAGTTTTAGTTATTAGACATTAATCAAACGAAATATTTCCTTTTAATGTTCTTAAATAATTTAAAGTTTCATTCAATTCTTTATCCGCTTCAATTGCTTCTTCTTCCTTCGGGGGTTTTCCATGCCATTCCGGTTTCCATTCCATAAAATCTACTCCTTTTCCAGGAATTGTATTTGCGATAATAGCTGTAGGTCGTTCATAAACTGATTTTGCATGATTACATGCATCTACAATCGCCTCCATATTATGTCCATCAATTTCTAAAACGTGCCAGTTAAATGCCTCTAATTTTTCTTTTAGAGGTTCAAGAGGCATTACACTTTCTGTATGTCCATCAATTTGAATATTATTTCTATCAATAATTGCAGTTAAATGATTTAGAGGATAATTTCCTGCAAACATAAATGCTTCCCAACATTGACCTTCATTTAATTCACCATCTCCAAGCATTGCGTAAACAGTAGTCTTTCTCCCTTCAAGCATGTCCGCAAGTGCAAAACCAATAGCTTGTGAAAACCCTTGTCCAAGAGGACCGCTAGAACTTTCAACTCCAGGAGTATCTAATCTATTTGGATGCCCTTGTAATCTTGAATCAATTTTTCTTAAAGTTTTTAATTCTTCAACTGGGAAATATCCAGCGTGAGCTAATGTTGCATACCATACAGGACAAATATGACCATTTGAAAGAATTACTTTATCTCGATCAGGCATAGTAGGATTATTCGGATCGTGGTTCAGTACTTCAAAATAAAGAGCAGTAAAGATATCTGCCATTCCAAGAGGTCCTGCAGAGTGACCAGACCCAGCTTCTAAAAGCATGTCGATAATGTCCTTTCTAATTTCATATGCTTTTTGATTTAATTCTCCTCGTGTATGTTTCATTATTTATTTTGCTTTCGACACCCGTGACTGCGCAGGCAGGCTGAACTTGTTTCAGGGTCTAGATTCTGAATCAAGTTCAGAATGACGATGTTTGTATTATTCAATCAACCCATTCCAATCCTCATCGAATTTAGTTAAACCCGTATCTGTTAATTTATGTGAAATATCAAAATCATAATAATCTCTATTCATGTCTATTCTTTGATATGGAATTTCTTTCATCTCATTTCCAAAGAAATATTCGATTTCATCTACTCTTTTAAAAATATCAATATCATTTCTTAAAGGTGCCGGAGCTCCAATCCGAATCCATTTTTTTAATACTTTATAAGGAACAGTAATAATATTCACTTCCATAAATAAAAGAAACAGTAGATGGTCTAGATTTCTTAAACTAGCAGCTAAAACTTCAACATGTGAGCCTTGTTCTCTGTACATTTTTAAAATGTTACCTACAACATCAATACCTCTTAATCCTAAATCATCAAGTCTCCCAATAAAAGGAGAGACAAATACGTTTCCCTTTTTTACTCCCGTTGTTGCAGCATGAACTGCAGCTGCCTGTTCTTGTTTAAATACTAAAGTAAGATTTACTCGATAGTCTTTCTCAGTAAAATATCTAGCTGCTTTAAGCCCCTCAGTAGTTACTGGTAACTTAATATGAGCTGAGTCAATCCATGTATACATTTCTTCAGCTTGAGATATCATTTCTTCAGCTTTTGTCTCCAAATCAGCGTAAACCTCGATTGAAACAGATCTTCCAGGAATTAGCATTGCAATTTCTTGAATTATTTTCTTGTATTCAGTCAATAATTCTTCTGACTGAAGCTTCTCACCCTTATCAAATTTAGCCGCAATATCAGGATTCCTAGCTACTAAAGATGGATTTGTTGTTTGGCCGTCAAGAAATCCTAGCTCATCCAAAACTAATTTAGTTTCTTTTGGATCTCCACTATCTAAAAAAATACCTGTTTTTATAAAATCCGGACGTGAAGAATAAACCATAATTATAGTTTAGTTAAAACTAAATCTGAAAACAAGGAAAAACTAAAATATAAAACATAAATTTTGAGAATTTATTCTATACTATGTCCACCGAACATATTTCTTAAAGCAGAAATTACTTTGCCTTGAAAACTAGGTTTCTTTTGAGATTCAATTCTTACATTTAACGAATCTTCAATTACTGGAACATCAATTCCCATTTCTTTTGCTGTCTTAATTGTCCATTCTCCTTCTCCGCTATGAGATGCACTTCCACTGACTCCATCCAATTCTTGTCCATAAGTTTCAAACCCTTTTAACATCCAATCTATTAATCTTGATTCAATTACGCTTCTATTACTATAAATTTTAGTTACATCTAATAAATTCAAATCATAGTCTACATTTTTTAAAACATCAAAACCTTCTGCAATCGCCTGCATCATTCCATACTCAATACCATTATGAACCATTTTTACAAAATGCCCTGCTCCTATTCCTTCAAAAAACTGATATGCATTAGGTGCCGCCACATCTCTAAATAATTCTTCCAAATTTGTATATGTTTCTTTATCTCCCCCAATCATTAAACAAGCTCCGTTTCTAGCCCCATAAGGACCTCCTGAAACTCCACAATCAATAAATTTTATCCCTTTCTCTATAACTTCTTTAGAAATTTTTTTTGTGTTTTTAAAATATGAATTCGCAGCATCAATAATGGTATCTCCTTGTTCTAATAATGGAAGAATAGTTCTAATTACTTCATTTGTCGCATCCCCAGCCGGAACCATAACCCAAATTACTCTAGGAGCTTCCATTTTTTCTACAAATTCTTCATAAGTATATGCTCCTGTTATACCTTCACTTTCAATTTCTTTTGTAACTGATTCAGTACGATTGTATGCAATAACATCCCAAGATTTATCATTAAAATTTCTAGCAACCCCAGCACCCATCTTTCCTAAACCAACGATTCCGATTTGTTTTTTCATATCATCTATTTAACAAATATTAATTTAATGCCTGTAAGAAATCATTAAATTCTTTATAAACAACTGCATTTATACCACTCTTTAAAGCACTGCTAACTTTTGATTCTTAATCATCAAAGAAAATAATTTGATTTGGATCAGTATTAAGTTCTTCGATTATATATTGAAAAAACATTGGATCTGATTTCATTTTCCCAATTTCAAAAGAAACAAATTTTCCATCTAACCATTCATTTAACCCAACTTTGTTCCAAATATGTTCAGTTCGGTATTTTTCCTGATCAGTAGCTAAATAAACATTTACACCTGTTTGTTTTAGTTTAATCACTTCATCCCTAAACCTTTCATCTATTTCACAATCTGCTTTAAACCAGTATTCCAATAATTCATCGACACTTTTCTTCCATTTCCATTTATCTAAAACGCCCGATAATAAATCTTTAATATCAGCCTTACCTACATTTGCTGAATCTTTCATTTCTTCAAAAAAAGAAATCATTATATTTACATCTATACCAAATTCCGCTGCATAAACCTCGCTAAAGTAACGCGGCGCTTTATTAACTACACCATCAAAATCTAGGAGAATAGTATTGTATTTCATGCTTAATTAATTAATATTACTTTTAGGAGTTATTCCCTGTTCATACATTTTGAGAGGAACAACATCTCTTTTCCAAGCATTTATAATTGGATCAACAAGTGCCCATTGAGCAAGAACTTCTTCTATACTTACAAAGTAATTCTTTTTACCTTGCATTGATTCTTCTAAAACTAATGCATATTCTTCAACGTATTGGAATTTACCTGCTTCATGTTGCATTTTATATAAACACGTTTCCTCCTCTTCATTTGTGTGAATACCTATGCAGATCCTATCTTCAGGATGAAACTCAAAGAAAATTACATTTGTCTCAAAATATACTTTTACTTCTTTTAAATGTTGATTAAGTTTTTTACCAGCTTCTAAAATAAAAGGAACTTTCTCCCATCCGCTCTTTTCCGATTTTATTCTAATTTTAAAGTATGTTTCTGTTTTTGATTCAGGTTTTACATTTTCTATATCTCTATATCCAAAGTATTGCGCTCTAAAAGTATTTTCTTTTATTTCTTCATCAGAACTAAGTTTTTTTAATGTGCTTAAAGCTTCAGCTCGTCTTTTAATAAAATCAGTACCCGATTCGTCTTTTGCTTCATCCATTAGAATTAAAGATGCGATTGCAAGAACATGATTTTGTCCTACGTCTTTAAGAGCACCTAACCAATCATAAAACTCACCTCTACCTTCTGCTCCAAAATCTTCTTTTGTCGAAATAACAACTTTTTTAATTTCATTTGGATTCCAGACTGACTTAATAATTGAATTACTAAATCTAAAGTCCAAAATCTGCCTAACAATTTTTTTGTGAAGATAATGATCAATTCTATATAACTGATCTTCATTGAAATACTTTTTTAATTTTGCATCTAATTCTTGTGCAGATTTTTCATCATTTCCATAAGGCTTCTCAATTAAAAGCCTGAACTGATCTATGTGCATATTAAATTTAGCAATATTTTCAGCTACAGTCTCGTAGAAGCTTGGTTGGATAGAGAAGTAAAAAAGCTTAGTGCACTTCTCTCCACACATATTGTCATATTCTAAGAGCAGGTCATTGAGCCTTGAGTAAGCTTCATCATTATCTAAATCACCCTGTACATAATCAAAAAGTTTATAGAAAGCTTCATCAGCATTTTCAACATTTAGTATTTTTTTTAGTGACTCATTAATAAACTCGTTATATTTTTCTCCTGTAAAATCTCTCCTAGCAAAGCCAATAACTTTTAAGTTTTTAGGAAGTTTATCTTCAGTAAAGAGTATGTATAAAGCTGGAATTATTTTCTTTTTTACAAGATCACCAGTAGCCCCGAAAATAGTAATAATAACAGAATTGTTCATGAATTAAGCATACAATACAAAGTTTAGTTTAATCAAATGACCTCTAAAGGTAGATAATTACCAGATAAGGACAACTGAATTTTATCAAAA